>NZ_CP157679.1 GCF_040105105.1 Polaromonas hydrogenivorans
ATGCACATCAAGCAAAAGGCAATTTTCCCTTCGATAGACATAGAAGCTTTGAACCTGGTTGTTGACAATGCGACTGCAGTGATCCAGCAGGCGCGCAGGTCAATGCTTGCGCCCAACTCAAGAAAGACCCCCCCTACTTTCAATTCCTCAAGGCTCGCTGAGTTATGCGGTCTTGAGATGACGCAAGTTCTTTACCTCGCGAAGAAAGGTGAATTACCATCTGGTGAAAAGGAAGGTTCAAGCAGGCGTGAATGGACTTTGGCTGAGGCACGACAATGGGTTCGTACCATCAAAGCTGAAACCTTGCGAGATCCTAAGCTCTCAGCAGCCACAACAATCGCAGTAGCGAATTTCAAAGGGGGGGTTAGCAAAACTACAACAGCAGCAGCAGTTGCCCAAGGCCTTAGTTTGCTTGGTCACAAAGTTCTTGTAATCGACACAGACCCGCAAGGCTCACTAACAACCTTGTTTGGGGTATTGCCAGATACAGAGGTTGAAGCGCACCATACGATATTGTCGCTTTGCAGCGGAGAATCAGAGTCCATCATGGAAGCAGTACAACCAACTTACTGGGATGGAATTGATCTGGTTGCGGCGGCTCCGGTTTTGTTCAATGCTGAATTCCTTTTACCGGCTCGTCAAAAAACTGAATCAAACTTTGCATTTTGGCAAGTCTTTGATAGCGGTTTGGAAGAAGCCCGTGATATTTATGATGTGATCATCATCGATACTCCTCCTTCACTGAGCTATATCACGATCAACGCACTAATCGCTGCAGATGGGGTTGTTATGCCACTTCCGCCAAATGCACTTGACTTTGCATCATCCATCCAATTCTGGAGCCTTTTTACTGAAGTTTGCGAAAGCTTGTTCAAGGCCCGTGGAGACACGAAAAAGTTTTCGTTTTTAGACATAGTTCTTGCCCGCGTGGATAAAGCTGATGCTGTAAGCCTTGATGTCCGTGAGTGGATTATTCAGGCTTATGGTTCGAAGGTGCTTCAGGTTGAGATCCCAAAGACTTCTATCGCTGCTACAGCATCTGCAGAATTTGGCACCGTCTATGACTTAGATTCAAGCAGCGCCCAAGCAAAAACATTGAAGCGAGCTCGAGATGCGTATGACGAACTAGTCAAGCACTTAGCTTTACAAATTTCTGGAGTGTGGGAGGCTGATATTGAAATAGGAATGAGCCAGCCTGTGAAATTTGCAGCATCTAAAGGGATTGTGTGATGGCTGAAAAAAAATTGTCAATCAAGCAGCGGACCCGTTTGTCAGTTCTCGATATCAACGGTTCTCCAAATGCATTGCCAAGCCAACCTCAACTTCAAGTTGAAAAGAAATTGAGCTCAGGGCCAGCACACTCAATCGCAGCAATGATGCAAGACGATGCCCTCAAGGATGAAAATAGAAAGCTTAAAGAAGAACTTGAAACATCTACGATTCAGATTGCCAATCTAAGTCGCGAAGGTACTTTTTGGTTGGATGCTACGCCGGCAAAAAAACTAGATCCGTCTATTGTTGGACCCAGTAAATGGGCAAATCGCCATGAAGATAGTTTTAGAAACTTCGAATTTGAAAATTTGAAAGCTGACATCCGGTCTGCAAACGGCAACGTGCAGGCAATAAAGGTTCGCCCGATTCCTGGCATAGAGCCTCAGCGCTATGAAATCGTTTTTGGACACCGTCGACACCGAGCATGTCTTGAGCTTAAATTGCCGGTACTTGCAATCATTGAATCACTCAATGAGCAATCGATGTTTGAGCAGATGGACCGAGAGAACCGTCAACGATCTGATCTAAGGCCATATGAGCAGGGTGAAATGTACCGGCGCGCGCTTGATGAAGGCTTGTATCCATCGCTAAGAAAGCTTGCAGAGGCTCTCGGTGTATCGCATAGCAATGTTTCACGTGCAGTTAATATTGCCCGTCTGCCAGTTGAAATTTTGGATGCCTTCCCTTCACGTCTTGAAATTCAGTATCGTTGGATCGAGTCACTTGCCGAGGGTGTCAAACAAAATCCAGATTTACTGATTTCAAAAGCTAAAGAAATCATCGACTCACGCGAAGATGGAAAAGGTATTTCACCGAAACAAGTTTTTGATAGGCTTACAAATGCAGAGTCAAATCCAACCGGTAGCAGAGAAGTCATGGTTGGGGGTAAAAAAATTCTTACGATCAAAGAATCAAAAAATAAAGTGACCTTTGAACTCGGTGTTGTTTCTGCTCAGAAGCTGAAAAACATTGAAAAGTTCATCCTCCAAACCTTGGCAGATTGATTTATAAACTTGCTAAGGTTGAGATAAATAGGGGTGGTGCATGGTGCACCACCTGACAAGCAGGACTTCATAAGCCGAAATTTTTAACGGTGCACCGCGAAGAATAGAAAGCCTGGCGCGAGAAAGAAGGCAGTGGTGCACCATGCACCACATTTCCAAGACGTTAGAAATGGGGTCATTGCAGGTATGGTGAGGCCGCACCTATCGCTCATCGTTCAATAGCTGCATTTCTTAAAGCAGGCATGACCACACAACACATGCACAGGACTAAGTTTTTCATCACTTGAACGCTTTTCCCAGTTCATCAACCCTCCGTTTGATCGGTGCCCGGCCGTAGATGGCCGTGGTGGTCTGGATGCTGGCATGGCCCATCTGCGCCTGGATCACATCGAGCGGCACCTGCCTGGCGATGGCCCGCGTGCCGAAGGTGTGGCGCAGCCAGTGGGTGGTGGCCCCGGCCAGGCGCTCGCGCTCGTTCGCCGGCAGGCTCGAGGCCCGCACCGCCCGCGCCAGCCAGCCCTTGACATGCTCGTAGAGCGCCTGGTAGCCCACCGGCGCCATCGGGTCCAGGCTGCTCGCCAGCAGGGGCGCTGCTGGCGGCGCCGCCTGGATCGATCCCAGGCCGCGCACGGCCAGGTAGTCCTGCAGCGCATGCAGCGCCTGCCCGGGCACGGCCGCAATCCGGTTCTTGGCGCCCTTGCCGTGGACCTGCAATACCCATCCATTCCACCCTTCGGGCTCCATGCGCAGGTCGCCCAGCGTGGCCGAGAGGAGTTCGGCCGAGCGCAGTCCGACCGCCTCGACAAACAACACGATGAAGCGGATGCGGGCGCGCGAGGGGGAGGGTGCCTGGCCGTCGATGAAGCGAAGGACCTCGCGCATGGCCGCTTCGCTCAGCGCCTTGGTGTCCAGCATCTTGTGGCCCGGGTCGTCGCCCGTGGCCTGGTTCACAAGCACCCAGGGGTTGCTAGAGAGATACTGCGCGGATTGAAGCCAGGCGAACATCGAGGCGATGATGACGACCGCCTGGCGGCAGCTCGCGTGCGAGAGCTGGCCGCGAAACGGCGCCCAGCCGGGCTGGCTAGGTGCGGCGCGAACCCGGGAGATCCAGCGCGGCGGGATATTCTGCAGGAACGCCATGAACGCGCCGCAGTCGGCGACCCCCATCTGCGCCAGCGTCGCGCCCCGGCATTCGTATTGCAGCCACAGCAGCAGCCGGTGCGCCTCGCGCTGGTACAGCCGGACGGTTGCGAGCGAGCCGGCCCGGGCCTGGATCCAGCTCTGCACGGCCTGCAGGTCCGAGCTAACCTCCAGCAGGGCGCGCGCCAAAGCGGCCTGCGAACTATCGTCCAGGACACGCTCGCCTTCACGCGCATCAGGCGCGCGCGCTGATGTGCGTGAAGGCGAGGGCACACGAAACAGGCCAGGCGCCCGGCTCAAGGCAAAGAGCGGCTTGAGGGGCGCCACCTCGCGCGGCAACAGCGTGGCCAGGTGGCGTTCGATGCGCCGGGCCTTGGCCACGCCGACAGCGGGCAGCGAGCGGTACCACACCCCGCCGGCCGAGACTCGGGCGTTCAGGTCGCCCAGCGTCGTCATGCCGGCGGCGGTGAGCTTGGCCGCCAGCGCGTCATCGAACCAGCCCGCGACCAGGTCGCTTGCCATGGGGATTTCTGCGGCCAGGCCCTCGAGGCGGCGCAACAGCGCGAGCTGGCGCTCGCGCAGGCGCTGGCCGCGCGCGGTTTTTCGATCGGCCGGATGGGCTTCTTCGTAGAGTGCGAGTGCTTCGCTTTGTGAAAAGCCGTCCAGGCCCTGCGCCTCGATGAAATCCGCCAGGGCAGGGCGCGGCTCGCCCGCGGGACTCTGAAGACGCAGACCAACCAGGCGCCAGGCGCTCTCGCCCCGCCGGCGGGCCACCGCGCGCACCGCGTCAACCGCCTGCCGGTGCGCCGTGACGGCTTCGTGGCCGTGCTCGACGCCGAGGTAGCGCCGGGCCGAGTCGCTAAGCGCCAGCCCTTCGGCGCAGGCGCGCAGGTGCGCGAAGTGGTGGGGCCCGAGCCGGCGCACGAAGCGCCCGGCAGGGGGCGCCGACAAGGTGGCGGAGGGCGTCGCGTTGGAGCGGGCCATGGGTCGTTACGCCTGCGGGAAGGGCAGGGCGGCGGGCCTGGACCGGCGCGCCAGGGTCAAAACGCGGTCTGCCAGAACGACCCAGGCGCGCCGAACGCAGGGATGTCCAGGGGTCGGGCAGGGCGAGGCCTTCCAGGCCGCTGGCGGGGCTGCAATCGCTTCGAACTCGCCTGGCGGGGCCCGCCGCCGCATGAGGGCAAGCCCAACCCCGGCACTGGGACGGCGGGTGCGCCCGGGCTGGGCGCCCGCCGGCCCCGGGGTGCGCAAGTCGTTGTCGGGATTGAAGTTTTTCATGGCGTGCTGGCTGCTGGCTGTTTTGACCGGCTTATTTTACCCTGAGATAATGACACTTATCTTAGGGCTGTGGGCCGCTGTCGGGACCGGGAAGGCCGTTCAAACGCCGCTCATTTGCCTAAAAGTGTTGCTATCTTTGGCCTAAAAAAGTTCCGGTCGAACCGCTGACGCAAACTCCCGGCCAAAAGCATCTGGCAGCAGGCATCGCTCCCTGAGTGCCCTTTGCACATTCGTTCATTTCGAGAACACTTTTAGGCCAAGCGACACGTCAAGTACATTTTTAGGCCAAGGAATTTGGCCTGATTTTGATACCGGATTTTTTGAAAATCAAGTGAATCAATGCCTTACGCCAGACGCCTGATAACACTTTTAGGCAAATGAACGTTCGTTCACACAACTAAATTTGACCCTACCTTGCAAGTAATTTTGACCCCGTTCCTGTCCAAGGTCATCGGAGCGTCTCAGCGCGGCACAAAACGGCCCCAACAGCGGCCAAATCGCGCGGTTAGCCCTTTGACGCACTCGTGCCTGGGCGCCATCAAGGGTCAAATTTGCTTGAAACCGCCAGCAAGGCTCAGAATTACTTGCATGCCGCAGCGCTGAAACTGGCGTTGTGGGCAGTTTTCAAGCAAATTTGACCCTTAAATTGGGGTCAAATTTAATTGTGTAGACGTCGTCCAACGGCTTGAAACCGCGCCTGGCGGTGCGGCCGAGTTAACGAAGCCTGCAGGATCAAGCCGGCTGGCCGCAAGGCGACTTGAGAATAATTCTGGTCCTGTCCACTCCCGCTGTCAACTGCTCGTATTGCAGGGATGAACGTCAACGGGGCGGTTCTGAAAATCATCTAGCCGGCCACCCGCCGCTGAGATTGGTGGCGGAATTAAAGTGGGTTAAAGCTATCTCCTTACTGATGTTACGCAGTCGCCCAGAATAGCTGAAGCTGGGCATAGGCGGTGCGAGATGCGTTGATGAGTAGCTTGCGACAGAGTGCAAAGGGATTGAGCTTGTTCTTGATGCTCAAACATTCGAGTTTGAACGCGGCGTAAATCGACATGAAGACGTGGTTGCTTTGGGTTCGCACCGTTCGCGTCGGGGACTTGGCCAGATTGGCATTGGACTTCAAGGATTTGTGAAACACCTCCACTTGCCACCGTTTTTTGTAGGTCGTGGTGATGGCGTCATAGTCGCAAGTCAAGTCACTGCAAACCAGATGCAATATCCCGGTGCTGCCATCCTTGTTTTTAAAGACTTGGCGGACCAGGCGGACTGCTTTCGCATATCCCTTGAGCCAGCCTTGCACAGCGGTTTGTTCTGGAAAATGCAGCTCATCTACGCGTACAAAACGCTTTTTTTTCCTGTCCTCTTCACTCAATGCCACCAGCCGGTTGTCCTTGAGTGCGGCAATGAAATGGCGCTCCTTGCCCGTGATGAAGTCGAAGTTTTCCTTTGAAGAAAACCAGCTGTCCATCAATACGAAGCGAAATTTCAAGGCGTTGCCCAGGCAGACCTCGATCATATTTCGCATAAGTTCATTTTTCGTCACCTCACTTTTTCGTTTGACCCGCCGGGTCTTGATGTCGCAGTATTGAAGCGGCTTTTTAACCAACTCAAACGCTACTGGAATGGACGTCCCGTTGCAGTGGTACAGCGCGTTCAGAAGGTTGATCCCTTTGACGGTGCGACCGCTGCAATGGTCAAAGTGCCAGCACATCAACTCGCTCTCGTCCGTCCAGGCCTTTTTCTGGATCGTGTCGTCAAAAATCAGCACGCCCGCCTCGCACTCCACCGCTCTGACGGTCGACTTCACCTGCTGCCACAGATCCTTGGACGTGTACTCTTGAGCCGATAAAAACCGCGTGATCTGGTCATGACTCACCTCGCCTTCAACCATCGCTGACAGGCCCGTCGCCGTTGCAGCACCAAAGGTGCTCAACAAATAGTCCGCATACAAATCCAGGTCAACTTTTTTCATCCGTGAAGCCTATCAGGGGGCGGCTGCGTAACATCAGCTCCTTATACATAGCGCATGACTGAACTGGCGCGCATAGCCCCTCCATCTCCTGTCCGTTGTAGTCCAGCTCCGTCGTGTCCTGCAGACACAGCACCACCTTGTGCTCGGCCATGCGCTTTTGGCTCGCGTCCCAGTGCGCGCTCATCACGTCATCCCAGTTGACATCCTGGTTGCGCAAAAAACGGTAGGCCGCAGTCGTCTCGCTCCAGTTCTCGCAGGCTCCGGGAATGCTGGCTCCAGGTTTTTGCCCCAGTCGATCGGCCAGTAGCACGGCCCGCCGGTCCAGACGGGCATCGCCCAAGTCCAGCGTTTCAAACTCTTGTTCTGCCCAGCCCATCAACCAGATCCTTCAGTAGTGAGCCGCCGATGGTACGACTTGTGTATAACGAGATGGGTTAAAGCAAGTTCGCAAACTCACTTTAATTCTGCCACCAACCTCAGCGGGGGAGGCCGGCTAGATGATTTTCAAAACCCAGCTGGTTGACTGTGTTTAATCGCCAGATCAATCAAAGGTGAACTAAAAACAGATGAAATCAAGCCACCAATAATTTCTTACCGCCTAGTTCCAAGCAAAGTACCAAGCATCACCGCAAAGAATCCAAAAATATGCCACCCACTTAATGATTCACCCAACAAAACGATCGAGAAGAAAACCCCAAATACAGGTACCCAGTAGAAAAATACCGCCGTACGCGAAACCCCGACAACAGAGATCGCACGATTCCAAACAAGACTAGTTACGGCCGTAGAAACAATACCAGAAAATAGGATTAGCATCCACGGCCACCAACCAGGAAACCACGCATAAACAGAAGAACCAGATGACTCAATTAAATCATGAAATAGCAAAAATACAGCACCAAACAGATAGATGAACCAACTAATAAATAATGCGGAAAAATCTCTCGCAAGATATTGAACAATCGCACCTCCAACAGCGAAACTAATCACAGCAGAAACAATCATCAAATCACCGACTCCGCCATCAGATATGCTCGCATTCGGATGACTGAAAACAACAGCCACAACACCAAAAAAACCTAAAATCACTCCAAGTATTTGCTTTAAAGTCAACCTCTCCCGAAAGACAAAGGCTGCTAGCAAAGCCGACGCAAGCGGGCTCAATGCATTGATTAAAGAACCATTAGTTGCAGTCGAACGCCGAAGCCCTTCATTGAAAAGAATTTGATTAACATAGACCATGAGAAATGCACAGAGCACCGCCGCAACCAACTGCCGCCAAGTCAATGCCGGAAAATGCACCCCCTTTGCAAGAAAGATAATGGTCAACACGATGCTCGCAATAATCATACGCAATGCTGCAAATGCCGCCGGCTCAAACCAAGTTATCGCAATCTTAATAACAACAATATTTAGCCCCCAGATGGCCATTGTAGCGATCAGCGCCCCATAAATCACCTTGACATCTAGTTCACCTTTACTTATCAAAAAAACTCCCTATAAAGTTACAACAAGCACCTCACCCAAATACAAAAACAAGGACAAAAATCGATCGCCACCAAAATTAAAATAGAACATATAAGATATGAATCTATTAAATTTATCAGATTAAATATATTTAATGCTATTATCTTTAAACTCAGATAAAATACAGGCTCAATAAAATTAATCACCTACACATGAAGTGCAGTAGAAGTATTCAATTTTATTTGATTCGCAGAAAATGATTACTTCAGCAGCGCCTTGAGCAATTTCGCCATTTCCGACGGATTGCGCGTCACGGTGAAGCCGCAGGCTTCCATGATGGCCAGCTTGGCGTCGGCCGTGTCGGCGCCGCCAGAGATCAGCGCACCCGCATGGCCCATGCGCTTGCCGGCAGGCGCGGTCACGCCGGCGATGAAGCCGACGATGGGTTTCTTCATATTGAGCTTGCACCATTCAGCGGCTTCGGCTTCGTCCGGGCCGCCGATTTCGCCGATCATGATGACGGCGTCGGTGTCCGGGTCTTCGTTGAAGGCGCGCATCACGTCGATGTGCTTGAGGCCATTGATCGGGTCGCCGCCAATGCCGACGGCGCTGGACTGGCCCAGGCCGATTTCGGTCAGTTGCGCCACGGCTTCATAGGTCAGCGTGCCGGAGCGGCTCACGACGCCGATGCGGCCCTTGCGGTGGATGTGGCCGGGCATGATGCCGATCTTGATCTCGTCGGGCGTGATCAGGCCGGGGCAGTTGGGGCCCAGCAGCAGCGTGCGCTTGCCCCCTAGAGCTTCCTTGGCCTTCATGCGGTTGCGCACTTCGAGCATGTCCTTGACCGGGATGCCTTCGGTGATGCAAATCGCCAGGTCCAGGTTGGCTTCAACAGCTTCCCAGATGGCAGCGGCAGCGCCTGCGGGCGGCACGTAGATCACCGACACCGTGGCGCCGGTCGCCTGGGCGGCTTCGCTCACGTTGGCGAAAATCGGGATGCCTTCGAAGTCTTCGCCGGCTTTCTTGGGGTTCACGCCCGCCACGAACGCTTCTTTGCCGTTGGCGTAGTCGCGGCACATGCGGGTATGGAATTGACCGGTCTTGCCGGTAATGCCTTGCGTGATGACTTTGGTGTTTTTGTTGATGTAGATCGACATGATGGTTCTCCGGGCTTACTTGACGGCGGCGACGATTTTCGTCGCGGCTTCGGCCATGGTGTCTGCGGCGATGATGGGCAGGCCGGAGTCGGCCAGCATCTTCTTGCCCAGGTCTTCGTTGGTGCCCTTCATGCGCACGACCAGCGGAACCGAGAGGTTGACGGCCTTGCAGGCGGCGATGATGCCGTCGGCGATGGTGTCGCACTTCATGATGCCGCCGAAGATGTTGACCAGGATGCCCTTGACTTCAGGGTTCTTGAGCATGATCTTGAAGGCTTCGGTGACCTTCTCAGCCGTGGCGCCGCCGCCGACGTCCAGGAAGTTGGCCGGCTCGCCGCCGAACAGCTTGATGGTGTCCATGGTGGCCATGGCAAGACCCGCGCCGTTGACCAGGCAGCCGATGTTGCCGTCCAGCGAGATGTAGGCCAGGTCAAACTTGGAAGCCTCGACTTCGGCCGGGTCTTCCTCGTCCAGATCGCGGTAGGCGACGATTTCGGGGTGGCGGAACAGCGCGTTGGGGTCGAAGTTGAACTTGGCGTCCAGCGCCATCAGGGCGTTCTTGCTGTCGCGGTTCAGGGGGTTGATTTCCACCAGCGAAGCGTCGGTGTCCATGTAGCACTTGTAGAGCTTCTGGAAAATGTCCACGGCCTGGGCGGTGGACTCAGGCGGCAGGCCGATGCCGTTGGCAATCTTGATGGCCTGCTCTTCGCCCAGACCCGTCAGGGGGTCGATGAACTCGGTGATGATTTTCTCGGGCGTGGAGTGCGCCACTTCCTCAATGTCCATGCCGCCTTCGCTCGATGCGATGAAGGCGACTTTCTGGGTGGCGCGGTCGGTGACCAGGGAGACGTAGTATTCCTTCTGGATGTCGGCGCCGTCCTCGATGTAGAGGCGACGGACCTTCTGGCCTTCAGGGCCGGTCTGGTGCGTGATGAGCTGCATGCCGAGGATTTCGCCGGCGATTTCTTTGACCTGTTCAATCGAGCGCGCCAGCTTGACGCCGCCGCCCTTGCCGCGTCCGCCCGCGTGGATCTGCGCCTTGACCACCCACACCGGGCCGCCGAGTTTTTGCGCGGCTTCCACCGCCTCCTGCACCGTGAACGCAGGAATGCCGCGCGGCACTGGCACACCAAAATTGCGCAAGATTTCCTTGCCTTGGTACTCGTGAATTTTCATAAGGTCTCTTCTGTTAATGTTGAAGTCGGTTTTCCAATGTTTGCATGTCATCGAATCAGACACGCCGCTATGCGAAACGCATAAATGACGCAGGTTCATTGCACGGAGGGCACCCGTCATCCCGAATAACGAAATGGTTTGACTACCAAGTCAAGCCGCCGCGGTGTCACGCGTATGCAAGTAGTCAATCTGTGACGCTGGAATGAAGCATTACTAGGCGAATGGTCGCGCAGCAGGGGGAATCGGACCAGATAAGTCTGAAAGCCCTGCCGCTGAGCCAAAGAATGAATCGAACTGCACCGCAAAGATCTCCAGCGGTCCTGATGCAAGACGAAACCATGGCGAGTGGCCATAATTTTCTGATACACCTAGACCTCTTTTCCTTACCTGGGAAAAGTAAGTTCAATACAGGTAGTTACGAAATTTCTGGCAAAAGGTCGGGGTTCACCCGGATCAAATCTTAGTGTTCTGGCTTCCTTTGAGGCACAAAGTCTCGCGGGCCTCGGCGGGCGATGCGATTTGCAAGCCCATGCTTTCGAGAGTAAGGCGGATCGCGCGTACCTGCTCGGCGTTGGACTGCGCCAGACGCCCCTTTGACAACCACAAGGAGTCTTCCAGACCCACGCGCACGTTACCGCCGACCAACGCGGAGGAGGTGGCGATGCGCATCTGCAGCGTACCGGCTCCCAGCACCGACCAGATGTATTGGTCGCCAAACAAGCGGTCCGCCGTGCGCTTCATGTGGGCGACGTCTTCAGGGTGGCCGCCAATACCGCCCAGGATGCCAAACACCGATTGCACGAAGAACGGAGGCTCGATCAGCTTGCGGTCAATGAAGTGCGCCAGGGTGTAGAGGTGACCGATGTCGTAGCACTCGACCTCGAAGCGGGTTCCCGCTTCTCGGCAGGAGGACAGGATATTTTCGATGTCGGAAAAGGTGTTACGAAAAAAGCCCGACCGCGAACCTTCAAGGTAATTGCGCTCCCACCCTTGTAGGTCCTTGTAGCGCCCGAGCATTGGGTACAGGCCGAAGTTCATGGTGCCCATGTTGAGTGAGGCCAACTCGGGTTCAAACTCTACGGCGGGACGCAAGCGATCGGCAATCGACATCGTTTGGGAGCCGCCGGTCGTGATATTGAGCACCACGTCGCTCTTGGCCTTGATTTCCTGCAGAAAGGGCTTGAACAGGCCGGGGTTCTGGTCGGGTTCGCCGGTCTGCGGGTTGCGCGCGTGCAGGTGCACAATCGCGGCCCCCGCCTCAGCAGCGCCGATGGCGGCCAGGGCGATCTCAGCGGCCGTTACGGGCAGATGCGGTGACATCGATGGTGTGTGGATGCTGCCGGTGACGGCGCATGTGATGATGACTTTGTTTTTGCTGGACATGGGGTACTCCTAGTGCGGCGCTGATTCAGACGGGGTCTTAGGTCGAGAAGGAGGGCAAGCGAACCTCCTTAATCTTTCCGGGCAATTTGCGACCGACGATTCGCTCGGCTAGGAGGCTGCTGGCGATGAGCTTGTCGAGATCGATCCCAGTCTCGTAGCCTTCTAGCAGACAGAGGTACACCAGGTCCTCGGTACAGATGTTCCCTGCGGCGGCCTTGTTTCCGGCGAACGGACAGCCCCCCAGGCCGCCGACGGAGGCATCGAAGCGGCGGATGCCCATCTGCAGGCCAACATAGGCATTGGTCAAGCCCGTGCCTCGGGTGTCGTGTAAATGCAAGGCAAGTTCGAGGTCGGGCCAGCGCATCTTGATCGCGTCAATCACGGTTTGGAGTTTGTGTGGCGACGCCGTGCCGATGGTGTCGCAAAGGTACATGGCTTCATACGCCATCCCCGTTTCCTGCCCCAGTGTCAGCAGGTCGCTGATGGAGCCAAGCACTTTTTCCGGCGAGATTTCGCCCTCGTAGTTGCAGCCAAAGGCGGTGAACACATAGCCTGCGGCGGTGTTCAGGCCCGCACTCTTGTACGCTTGCGCCAGCGTTCTCTGGCCTTCTAGCATCTGCTTACGGGTTTGCTTGGTGTTGCGCATGCCGAAGGTCTCGGAGGCGCTGGTCACAAGGGTGGGCTTAAGATCCACAGGGGTCGCCTGGGCTCGCTCAAAGCCTTTCTGGTTCAGCCACAAGCCGGTGTACTTCACCTTGGCCCGCTTGCGAATTTGAGTGATCACGGCCTCAGCATCCGCCATTTGCGGCACCTGCTGCGGGTTCACGAAGGAGCAACAGTTGATCTCCTGCAACCCGGTCTCGGCCAAGGCTTCGATCAGTGCCACCTTGTCGGCAGTGGATATGCCGGGCGGCTCGCTCTGGAAGCCCTCGCGAGGACCTTCCTCGCAAATCTGTACGAATCGTGTTGACTTCTGGGTGCTCATCAACGGCCACTCCACTGCGCAGAGCGCTTTTCGTTGAACGAGGCGATACCTTCCTGCGCATCCTTGGTCAGCGAGAGAGTGCCCAACTGGGTTTCCATGTAAGCCAGGGCCTGATCGATGGTCATGTCTTGGGTGGCACGCAAGGCGTATTTGCCACGGCGAATGGCTGTCGGGGAGTTGGCCGCGATTGTCTGGAGCAGCGAGGCAAGCTTGCTGTCGAGTTCAGCCTCGGCCACCACGTAATTGAGCAGGCCGATGTCCAGGGCCTGCTGGGCGTCGATGTTGGCACCGGTGTAGCACAGCTCGGCAAATATACGTGCCGGGATGATGCGGCGCAGCGTGGCAGCCACCTGCATCGGGAACATGCCGATCTTGACCTCGGGCAGCCCGAACTTGGCCTGTTCCGTGGACACAGCCATGTCACACATGGCCAGCAGGCCCATACCACCCGCCAAGCAATGGCCATTAATGCGGGCGATCAAGGGCACTTGGGCATCAAAAGCCGCGCGCATCAGGTCGGCGTAACTGGTCGAAGGCTTCGAGTAGTCGAACTCAAAGGTGGCCGAATCAGACTTCAAGTCACCACCGGCACAGAAAACGCGGTTGCCCGCGCCGGTGATGACGATGGCTCGCAGGGCGCGGTCCTGGAACGACTGGCGGATATGGGAGGCCATGGTCTCCAGCACCGCGTCGTTCAGTGCATTGCGCGATGACTCGCGGTTAATCGTCAACCAAAGCACTTGGCTGCGCACTTCAGCCAGAACATGAAGTGGGTTTGAGATGTTGCTCATGGGTGGCTACCTTCAGCTTGTGTCAAACGGTTAATAGGAGCGCGGCAGATGCAGCACGTGTTCCGCGATTTGCGCCAGGATCAGGTTCTCGGAAATAGGGGCAATGCGCATCAAACGGGCTTCACGGAAAAGGCGCTCCACGTGGTATTCCGCCGCGTAGCCAAAACCTCCGTGCGTTTGAACCGCCCGGTCTGCGGCTTGGAAGCCCGCTTCGCCGGCCAAGAACTTGGCAGTATTGGCCTCAGTGCCGCACGGGTGGCCGTTGTCGTACAGCCAGGCTGCTTTCTGGGTGGCCAGTTCGGCCGCGGCCAAGCGGGCGTAAGAGTCTGCCAAGGGCAGTTGAATGCCTTGGTTTTGCCCGATCGGGCGGCCAAACACGTTACGGTCTTTGGCGTAGGCCACGGCCCGCTTCAAGGCTGCTTGACCCACACCGATAGCCTCAAAAGATACCAGAATGCGTTCAGGGTTCAGACCATCGAGCAGATACTTGAAGCCCTTGCCTTCTTCGCCAATGCGGTCAGAAACATCGACTTCCAGGTCATCGAAGAACACGTCGTTGGAGGCCACGGCTTGCCGTGCCATCTTGCGAATCGGCTTGATGGTGACGTGTTTTGGGTCAAGATCGGCCAGGAACAAGGTCATGCCGTCCGTGCGCTTGGCGCATTCGCTCAAGGGCGTGGTACGCGTCAGCAGCAGCACCTTCTGGCATTCGCCGGCCTTGGTCAGCCAGGTCTTGCGGCCGTTGATGATGTACTTGTCGCCACGGCGCACGGCACGGGTGGTAATGCGCGTGGTGTCGGTGCCGGCATCGGGCTCGGTGACGCCAAAGCACACATTCAATTTTCCGGAGACGACCTCAGGCACATACTTGCGGCACATGGCTTCGCCGCCGTGCTTGATCACGGGGTTGATGCCGAACATGCTCAGGTGCACCGCGCTCGCGCCATTGAGCCCCGCGCCGCTGGCACAGACTTCGTTGAGTATGATCCCCGCCTCCGCGATGCCTAAGCCAGAACCGCCGTAGACTTCAGGAATAGCCACTCCGAGGAAACCGGCCCGGGCGAACTCATCGTAGAACTCGTGCGGGTATTCGTGCCGCTCTTCCTTGCCCAGCCAGTATGGGTCGGGGAACTGGGTCATCAGGACACGAACGCTTTCACGAATCGCTTCGTGATCGGGATTAGCTTCAAAGTTCATACGTTTCTGTCTTTGCTAATTAGGATCAAAACAGTTCCCAGCGGGGAGGACGTGTTGGAGGTTCTGAAACCCAAACACTTCCTGGCCCATGGATACAGGACAGGGCTTAAGAGACGCCCAGGTATTTCATGCGCACGTCATCGTTGGCATCAAAGTCGGCCCAGGTTCCCGAAAACACCAGACGTCCGCTGTCGATCAGGTGCACATAGTCAGTGCACTTGCGGGAAAACCAGACGCTCTGCTCGCACAACAGCAGCGAACTCTCGCATCGCTGACAAATCTGCTTAACATCTTGGACCAGTTGCTCGACGATCAGTGGGGACAGACCCTCGGTGGGCTCGTCGAGCAGCAGCATCGTGGGGTTTGCAATCGCCGCGCGGGCCATTGCCAAGATCTGCTGCTGTCCGCCGCTCAACAGGCCACCCGCGCGGTCCTTGATCGGGATCAGCATCGGGAACTGTTTCAGCATTTCCTCGGGCGAGTTGGTACGGCGGCTCTCCGGTGTGCCTTTCCAAGCCATCTTGAGATTTTCCAGAACACTCATGCTGCCCAGAATGCGGCGGTCCTCCGGCACGAAGGCAATGCCCATGCGCGCGCGATCAAAGGAGGCTAGACCGTGAAGGTCTTCGCCGTTGAAGCGCAACTCGCCCTTGACCGTTGGCCCGGCGTTGGTCAAACTCTTGAGCAAGGTGCTTTTGCCGGCACCGTTTCGGCCCAGCAAGGCGACCCGCGCGCCGGCAGGAATCTTCAGGTCAATGCCATGCAGGATGTGGCTGTCGCCGTAGAACGCATTAAGACATTTTGTTTCAAGCATGGGCCATTTCCTTTCCGAGGTAGATTTGCTGCACCAGTTCGCTGGCTTTCACCTCTTCGGGTGTACCCACAAAGACGGTCTCGCCATGGTTCATGACCATCAGGGAATGCGAGAGTCGGAAAACGAAGTCCATGTCGTGCTCGGTCAGCAAAATGGTTACGCCCAACTCCTCACGGGTCTTCTGGATGAGTTCGATGATGGCCACCCGCTCGGACGGTGACATGCCCGCCGTTGGCTCGTCCAGCATCAAGATCATCGGATCCATGGCCAGGGTCAGGGCCAACTCAAGGCGTTTGCGGTCGCCCAGCGCCAGGTGCCGGGCTTGCGCCGCATGCTTGTGCTCCAGGCCTAGATAACCCAAGCGAACGAAGGCTTCGTCTAAAACCGAACTGTTGGGTTTTATCCGCAGCCAGCCTCCGGCCGAGCGGCGGCTTCGGTTACGCGCCTCAATGGCCACAATCAGGTTGTCCATCAGCGTCAACTCGGGGAATACACGCACGATCTGGAAAGTGCGGCCCAGGCCCAAGTGAACTCTTTCATCGGCCGGGGTTTTGGTTATGTCCTCACCCGCCAGGAAGATGCGGCCGCTGCTGCCCATGACTTCGCCGGTCATGACCTTGAACAGCGTGGTCTTGCCCGCGCCGTTGGGGCCGATGATGGCGAAGGTCTTGCCCTGATCCACCGAGAACGACACATTTTTCAGGGCTTGAAAAACGCCGTAGTTCTTGCCCACGCCATCGACTTTGAGCAAATTTCTCATGGTGCACTCCGGGCAATAACGGTCTGCTTCTTGGACGACCGCTTAACGAGCCATCGCTCACTCACGGATTTAAAGTAGCCGATCACCCCCCCAGGCGCGACCAGGACAATCACAAGCAGCGTGATGCCCATAATGAGTTCCGACATACCAGGCAGTGTGCGGGTGGCGTAGTCGATGGCGGCAAAGATCAAGCTACCCACAGCCGGGCCCCAGAACGAACCCGCTCCGCCCACCAGAGTGTGCAGCATGGGCTCGGTGGAGCGGGCAATCGAGGCGGCGTCGGGTGTCACGATCTGGCTCAAGGGCGCAGCCAGTGCACCCACGAAGGCGGCGATGGCGGCGGCGATGACGAACGAAACCAGACGGAATCGGTCCACGTTGATACCTAGGAACAAGGCCCGCTGGGCGTCCTGGCGGATGCTGGCCAAGGTGCGGCCAAATGCGCTGTAACACAAGGCCCAGATTCCCCAGCCAATGAGACCGCAGGCGGCGCACAGGAACAGGTAGTAGCTGATGTCGGTCGTCAGGGTGAACGTGACGTCGCCGAAACTGAAGCTCGGGCGGGGCACGGCGCTCAGGCCTTCGTCGCGGCCCAGACTGGCGGAGTAGCTGATCAAGACCCGCAGGACTTCAGCCAACGCCAGCGTCAGGATGGCCAGTTGTACCCCGTTGGCGCGGCGAATCGCAATAACCCCTATCACCGCAGCCACCAAAGCACCCCCTATCAGAGCCAGCAACAGTACCCACTCGAACGACACCTGGGGCGCGGTTTTCAGCATGTAGGCAGACAGGTAGCTGCCGATGGCAAAGAACGCCGCGTGTCCGAAGGTGGCCATGCCCCCAAAGCCGAACATCAGGTTCCAGGACAAGGCGAACACCGAGCTGATCAGCACCAAGCTGGCGATGTAGAGAACGCCGCCACTGGCCCAAGTGGGCAGCAGCAGCGCGAACACGGCTAACAGCCAGACCGCGGCAGGCACCTGGCCTGCCACAGTATTGTGGGCAGGCACCGCAGTACCCGACTTCGGACTCCACACTGGGGTGCTGGCAGTGGCAGCGCTGCGGGCAGATTTCCTAGTGAACAGACCGCTCCATACCCAGGAGAAAGACCACGATCCTGGTGCCACCGACAAGCGGGGCGCGATGAGGCCTTGCGGGCGCAGGATCAGAATCACGATCATGCAGACGTAGAGCGATAGACTAGGCATGACCACCGAACCCACGCTCTCGGCAATACCCAGCAGCATAGCGGCCAAGAAGGTACCGCGCATGCTGCCCAAGCCCCCAACGATAACGACGGCAAACGCCTGGATGATGAAGTGGTTGCCCAGGTTGGGCGCCAGAATCTGGTTCGGCACCAGCACGCTGCCGGCAAAGCCTGCCAGGAAGAATGCCAGGAACACGGCCAGCAATTCCAGTCGGCGCGGGCTGTGCCCCAAGATGCCCATGATCCAACGGTCTTCAGCAATAGCCTGCAGCGTTTTGCCGGCCCAGGACCTGTGCATGAACACCTCCAAGAGAACGAACAGAACCACACCTATGGCCAGCATGTACATGGAGAAAGCCGGGACCATGACCGGACCAATGGCTATAGCACCGTCTAGGCCCGTGGGCGGGTCCACCGACAGGTAGTTCGCTCCCCAGACCAGCTTGGCACCACCATTGACGACCAGCATCAAGGCGAAGGTAGCAATCAGGGCCACCGCCTCGTCGACACCGTGCAAGCGCCGGAAGACGACCCGGTCAACGATCAAGCCGATCACGCCCACGACCACACCGACGGCGAGGCAAATCAGCAGGAAAGTGACCGGCCCGTACTGGCCGACTTGTTTCAACAAGGTACTGGCTACGTAGGCCCCCACCATGATAAAGCTGCCATGTGCGAAGTTCAGGATCCGCAAAATGCCGAACAGGATCGTCAAACCAGCCGCAGCCAGGAAGTAAGCAATGCCAATCAGCACTCCATTCAAGGCAATGGAAAAGAAGGGCTGGTCCATCATGTAACTCCTGGCGTGTGAGCGTCATTGCTAGGGACACAACAAGGCGCGACAGCCCCGCAGGGCGGGGGCGTTATGCCCATGGCGGTGTCAATTTCCTCGAATGAGGTCATAGGTCTTGTCTCCTTCTTTGTAAGGCCTGTGCATGTAGAGCCCAGCGCTTTGGATTAATTATTGCGAGGTCCAAACATATTGTCAACACATGTGTTGATGAATTGTTGATTCGACCCCAAGAAGTCTTAAGCTGCGGCATATTTGACGGTCCTGAAAGAAACTCTGAATCTGCTGGGATGAGTTCTCAAGCATGACCATTTGCTGGTCGGAAGCGCCCCTCAACTTGGCCTTGGTTCTCGCACAGGAACCTGCTTTCCCATGGACTGTTTGGGGTCTGCGTTCAAGTGATTTTCAGGGTCCGTGACCCTCCAGCTTGTCTTTCCCTGATTGGTGACGCTGGCAATCATGGAGAGCTTGTGGCGCGAGCCGCCGAGCGCAAAGGTCCGTGCGGCATTGACAGCCTCAATGACAATCACGGCTATGTCGGCATAGGAGACTGCTTTGATACGCCTCGCTTCGCAGTCGAGACAATCACCGACTGGTGGCAGTGCGAAGGACATCAGCGCTACCCTCAGGCCAAGCGCCTGCTTCAACCTGGCCGACGCCGGCGGCTCCAACAGCTGCCGTTCGCGGGTGTGGAAAGCCCGGTTGCAGGAGCAGTTATGCGATACCTGTGGCCTGGCGGTGACCGTTTGCCACTACCCAAGCGGTTGCTTCCCAAGTGGAACCCGATCGAACACTGGCTGTTCAGCCACATCAGCCTGAACTGGGCGGGCAAACCCCTGCGCGGCTTCGAGTCGCTGACCCGCTATACCTCGGACACGACGACATGCACAGGACAGGAAGGTGCATGGCTGAGCAGCCGTCCTGCTCGTACAGATCGATGGTTTAGCGCACCGTCTGGCACCTATATGAATACCGAACAGGCCACCGGCAGGCCAGTTTGTTCAGAGGGCCCGATCCTTCTCGGACTTGCGCTTCTGCTTAGGCGGCTTCGGAATGTTGGCGGGTGATGTGAGCCCATTGAGGAGCATGTTGGCAAACCCTTCGCCAAGTACCTGCGGGCCCAAGATCCCGCCCGGCTTGTACCAGCGGTGCGTCCAGTTGACGGTCCCCAGCACGGCCATGGTCGTAACGCCCACGGGCAATGTCAGGTGAAATACTTGGTCATCCACCCCCTGCTGGATGATCTGCCGGATCGCCACGTAGTAGCGCCGTCCCCAATCTCGGGCCTCGGCGCTCCATTCGTCCTGAGCCTCGTGCACCACCGAAAAATTTTCCTGCAGGAACACATTCATGTAGGGATAGGACACGTCGTAGGTTTCCATCACAGCCTGGAAGGCCTGTCGCAGCTTCTGGTCGGCCGGCCCCTCGCTTTTTGCAATGGCCTCGGCCGCCTCCACCGCCTTGAGACCGACCTCGCGAACCACCTCGCGAAACAGTTCCTGCTTGGAGCCAAAGTAGTAATAGATGCTGGCGCGGTCGGTGTTGAGTTTCTCGGCAATGATGCCGATGCTCGTTGCCTGAAACCCGCGCTCCAGGAAGGCTAGCGCGGCCTGGTCGACAATCTCTTTGCGGCGCTCCTGGTAGAAAGCGCTGCTTTCGTCTGCATTAGCATCGCGGCGACGTTTCATGTTTGTTCGTTCAGTCATATCTCCCAACCCTTCCTTGTATCGCATTCCTCATTGGAGAGATTATCGACGCACGAAATACAGAGTGGTGCCGACTGAGAACAGCGGTCAGCAGGCCAGAATGCTCGCCGTCAACCGCCGATCGGCGAATGCTTGGCCAGGAACGCCAATATGGCCTGGTTGAACTCGCTGTTCTTGTCGCCCACCACCATGTGCCCGGCGTTCTCCACCCGGACATATTCCGCGTGGGGTACCAAGCCCTGCAGATGCCGTATCTCGTCTTCACCCAGCACATCGCTCTCAGCGGCATGCACGATCATGGTCGGAACGCTCAGCTGTTGAGCGGCTTTCTCCAAGCGGCCCAAGGCCGCCTTGTGGGCGGGATGCCAGCTGTCCAAAAAGCGTTGGTCCCAGTGCCAATAGTAGCGCTCACCCAATTTCCGCAGATTGCGCTCCAGCCCCGCCGTACTACTAGGGCGCGGCCGCTCAGGCGCATAAACCGCAACGGCATCGGCGGCCTCACTTACATTGGCAAATCCATTCGGGTGCGCACTCATGAAACCCAACACGCGTGCCACCCCATAGGGATTGGTGCGCGCAGCCACGTCCACCAGCACCAAGCCCTTGGCCACTGCTGGACCACCTTCACCTGCGGTCAACAAGGAAATCACCCCTCCCAGCGAAGCCCCGATCAATATTGGCGGCTGCCCGATCTGGTCGATAACCGAGAGCAGGTCTTGCGAGAAGTCGTCGGGGGTGTAGTTGCCTTGGGGGTCGTAGTCGCTGTCGCCATGCCCCCGGGCATCGAGGGAATACGCGCGGTAACCCAAACCGGCCAGGGTTTCGATGGTGTTTTTCCAAGTGCCACGTGTCTGACCGCCGCCGTGCAGCAGCAGGACCGGCTGCCCCGATTCAGGCCCCATAACGTCGCCGGTGATGGTCAAGCCAGCGGGAATCTTGAATTGAATGGTTCTCAGATGCATGGCATTCCTAGGTTAGATCTCGATAGAAAAAGTATTAATCGCGAACCAGCTCTGCCATTTTCTGGGAAGGTGCAGCCAAGGCAGATCCATGGCAAGGTGCCGAGAAACTCCCCACGGCCTGGCCTTGCGGGTCAAACAGGCCTTCCCGCGTCACTTTCCAGCCTTGCTCCTCGCGGTCCCAGATCTGGGCGCTGCGGCTTGCCGCCCGGATGCGGTACTTCTCCACCTTGGCAGTGGCGGTACGCGGGAAGTCATTGACAATCCCGATGAAGCGCGGGACCATGAAATATGGCATTTGCTCGCAGCAGTGCTTGAGCAGATCCTCCGGCCGCAGGGTGTGGCCTTCGCGCAGGATGACCTGCACTAACACCTCGTCTTCCCCGATTTCAGAGGGCGTGGCCACCGCAACGGCTTCTGACACCGCAGGATGCTTGTTCACCAGCACTTCGACCTCAAAGGAAGATATATTCTCGCCGCGCCGGCGGATCGAGTCACTGACGCGGTCATCGAAGTAGAACCAACCGTCTTCATCCATATGACCGCTGTCGCCAGTGTGCAGCCAGAGGTTACGCCAGGCGGTGATGGTGCGTTCCGGCATCCCGATGTAACCCGAGCCCGTCAGGAACGGGCGCTTGGGGCGCACCACGATTTCACCGGTGGTGCCCACCGGGACGGGGTTGTCGTCGGCGTCCACGATCTGAACCTCGTAGTAAGGGCTGACACGGCCACACGATTTGGGTCGATAGGCATCGCCAACACCCCGAAACAGCGGCAAGCCGGCTTCCGTGGAGCCGAACACGGTCGTGATCTGGCAGCCAAATCGTCTCTCCAACTCGGCATGAATATCGGCCGGGTCAGGCACTGCGTAAATGGTTCGGATGGTGGTCTTGGAATCGTCGGCAGTTTCAGGCCGAGATATCAGCATGTTGCAGATGCCGCCCACACCAATGAAATTGGTCACCCTATGCGCCTTCACCTCTTGCCAGAAGGTCGAAATACTCAGGCGCTTTTGCAGCAGCATCCGACCACGTGAAACCAGAGTGCCAATGGTCATGAACTTGGCTGCGATGTGGAAGAATGGCAAGAAGTTCATCACCACATCGTCGTCTTTGAGACCGTTGATCTCGGCGTACATCAGTCCATAGGCGGTGAGATAGTGATGGGACAAGATGACGCCCTTGGACGGCCCCGTGGTGCCGGAGGTGAAGATGATGACTGCGGTGTCGTCGTGCCGCTGCGCCACGACGAGGTTGCTGTCGTCGTTGGGGCTATACAGAGTCTCGAAGTGCTTGGCGCCAGCAGATAGAGCCCTGCCCTCAGGCGCGCGCACGTAGACCTGGGCAAAGGACTCGAAGCCGGCGCTGGCCTCTTCCACAATGCCTACAAAGCACTCGTCCATCACACAGACCGTGGCTTGGCAGGTCTTGAGCACATGGGTGAGGATGTCGCCGCGGTAGGCCGTGTTGATGGGAACAGACACCGCCCCGAGCTTGGATAAGGCCATCCACAGGTGCAGGTATTCGACCGATGTTTCCATCAGGACCGCCACATAAGTTCCTGCTTGAATCCCCGCCTGAAGCAGGTTTCGCGCCAGGCGGTTGGCAGTCTGGTTGCACTGTGCAAAGGTGTAGCTTTCCCCTTCAAAAGTGAAGAAGGTGTCGTTGGGGTTTTCCAAGGCGCGAGTTTCCAGCAAGCGGTGCGCGAAGCAGTCCGTCGGTTTGATTTGGTTGAGATAGTCCATTTTTGTCTCCTGTTAAGCTACCGCCCCACTAGTGCGCAGTCTCTTTATGTCTTCTTCGCTCCGGCCTAGATTGCGCAAGACAACGTCTGTATCTGCGCCTTGTCTGGGCGGGCTGCCGGGGGCCACCGACACGTCGTAACTCATACAGGGGGCAGGTGCGGGTTGTGTGATGCCATCGACCGATATGTAGGTGCCCCGTGCCTGGTGGTGGGGGTGGGCCGCCGCCTCTTCAAAGCTCAGCACAGGCGACACGCAGGCATCGGTCTCGTCAAACACGACTTGCCAGTGCGCGCGGTCTTGCGCCGCGAATAGCTGCGCGAAAGTCGCTTCGATCGCGGGCCAACGTGCGCGGTCCTCGCGCGGCCACTGAACCGGGTCCAGCCCCAGGCCGCGCAGCAGTTCATCGTAAAACTGCGGCTCGATGGCTCCCACGGCAACATAGCCGCCATCGCGGGTGCGGTAAGTGCGGTACCAGGGGGCCGAGCCGTCGAACAGGTTGGTTCCGCGATCACCCCAGCGACCAGCGGCTTTCATACCCAGCGTGGCCGCGGTCAGGGACGCGACGCCATCGACAATGGCCCCGTCGATAACCTGGCCGCGCCCTGTCCGTCCGCGCTCGATCAGCGCGGCCATGATGCCCATGACCACAAAAGCGCCACCACCGGCGTAGTCGCCCAGCAAGTTGAGCGGCACAGGTGGCGGACTGCCAGGCTCGCCCATGGCGTACAGGGCGCCACTCAGTGCGATGTAGTTGATGTCGTGCCCGGCTCGCAGGGCCAAAGGGCCACTCTGGCCCCAGCCCGTGACCCGGGCATAAATCAAGCCGGGGTTGGATTGGTGGCAATCCGCAGGCCCCAGTCCCAGGCGCTCGGTCACGCCGGGCCGCATGCCCTCAATCAATACATCGGCCTGCGCAATCAGTTCCATCGCCAGGCTGCGCGCCTCGGCCTGCTTAAGGTCCAGCGCGATGCTGCGTTGACTGCGCCGTCGCGGGTCTTGGCCTTGCGGCACCGAAACCATCATCGGTCCGGTCCGGTCGATGATGGTGACATCGCAACCCAGATCGGCCAACAACATCGCGGCGTAAGGCCCCGGCCCCAGCGAGGCGAGATGGACAATCTTGATACCTTTTAGTGGTCCGCTCATGGTGCTTCAGAACTTGGGATGACGACGTTCCTTGAAGGCGGTAAAGCCCTCAAGTGCTTCGGGCCGTTTGTAGCCCTCGGTGGCCACCTGGTCTTCCCAGGCGATGGCGTCCTCCAAGGACAGATGTTGTCCTTCGTAGACCAGTTGCTTGGTCATGGCCACGGCCCAGGGGCTGAACTCAGCGATAGCGCGCGCCCACTCGAGCGCCTGCTTCAGAACCTTGTCATCGTCGGTGACGGCATTGACCAGGCCAATCTCTGCGGCTTGCTCGCCCGTCAGCTGTTTAGAGAGCAGCAGCACTTCCAATGCCCGGCTGCCCCCCAGCAGACGGGTGAGCCGACTGATGGTTTGGGCCCCCTGCACGGCGCCGAGCTTCAGACCGGTCGGCCCCATTTGCGCGCCCTTACCCGCCACACGCAGGTCGCAAGTCAATGCCAAGGCGAAACCGCCTCCCAAGGCAAAGCCAGTCATGGCCGCGATGTAGGGCTTTCGGGCCGGAAATGGGCGGGGAATGCGTGGCAAGGGCTGGGCGTCGGGACCGAATACTTGGGCTTGCAAATAGCCGTCGATCGAGCCGCCCGCGCAGAACGAGCCGCCGTTGGCACCATGGATGACGCCCACGCGGATACTGTCGTCCTTGTCTATGGTTTCGTAGGCCTCGGTCAGGGCCTGGCGCATCGCGGCGTCCACCGCATTGTGATTGTCCGGGCTGTCCAGCGCAATTGTGGCCACGGGGCCATCGATCGTAAAAATAATGCGTCCCATACGAGATTCTCCGATGATGTGTGCGCTGACAAGCAGGGGATTGCTTAATGGGGGTTACAAGAGCAGCATGGGTGCCAGCGGGCTGGCTGTTCCGCCCACGATGCGCAGGGGGTTGACCGTCAGCATCGCCTCGAAGGTTTTTCCTGCTACGGCTTCCAGGTCCATCAGTTCAATGAACAGCACTCCCTCCGCGAACATAA
Source organism: Polaromonas hydrogenivorans (assembly GCF_040105105.1). Classification (GTDB taxonomy): domain Bacteria; phylum Pseudomonadota; class Gammaproteobacteria; order Burkholderiales; family Burkholderiaceae_C; genus Polaromonas; species Polaromonas hydrogenivorans. The sequence continues at coordinate 24,914 of NZ_CP157679.1, forward strand.
GCCCGCTGTGCAGCGGCGTGGCCACCCCCGGAACCTGGGACGGGATCACTTCCACGCCTATGTTGTCGGCTCCTATCAGAGAAATCTTTTTCTCCTTTACCCATTCCACACAATCGGCGCCTAGGCCCGGCCAGCTGCGGTCGTGCGCCTCGCCATGGCGGTAGGCCAGCAGCGAGCCGGTGCGCACGATCAGCGCGTCGCCTGGCTCAACTGTCAAACCGGCGGCGTCGATCAGCGCCTGTAGGCGGGCGGCAGGAATGCCATGCCCCGGCGCCAGCCATTGCGTGCCCTCGGGCACGGCATCGACCACAATGGCACGCGTCGCGATGGCGGGTATGGTTTCGGCCCCAAGGTGCCGGCTACCGCTGCTGCTCACTTCGCTGGCCGGAATGCCGCCGAACATGTGACCGCAGCAAAACACGTGGCACAGGGCATCGACATGCGTGGTGCCATGGGTGGAGAGCATGATCACATCGTCCGAGAAGCCAAAACCGTCCACTTCTTTTTTGGCGCCGGTGGCGTAGTCACCCCCGTGACGCCGCATGTAATGCTGAGTCGGAGAGCGCAGGGGCGCAATGGGTCCGCCGCCGTGCACGATGGGCATACCCAGTGAAATCGCCTCGTAGCGCTTGACTGCGGCCATGCCCCTAGCGACCGCGGCTTTATCAATAAAGCGCAAGGCACCGCTCAAGGTCGTCGGGTAATTTTGTGTTGAACTTTGATGGCTGCTCACAAGCGTTGCTCCTTATGGTTGGTGGATGGCACAACCGTTGGGCACCCTGAATGCAGGGCCGGACGTGACTCTGGTTGTGAACCGGCCTGCCGCTTTGCAAGCCCTGTGCTGGTGATAAACATATAAAAATTTCCTGCTGCAGACTGCATTCCGGCTTTACTCTGTGTGCGCAATTGCATGTGTTCAGGTTAAGCGAGCAACTGCTAGAGCCTCATCGGCTTTGGTGCGTGAACGTTCGATGCCAGTTGGCTTTGAATGAAGGGGTCCATGGCGTAGCGACATTGCCCCACCCCAAAGCCCCGCCAGTGCCCTTACTCGATCGTGAACTTCTGGCCCGGCGTGGCCGGCTCCATGTAATCCTTGGACTGCAGCTTGACGACATCCGACACCTTGATGCCATCTTTCGCAGTTGGGTCAGCGCCGAACTTGACGTAGGTCATCTCACCGGTATAGGTGTGATCGGCCTTGCGGAACACGATGGGCCCGGCGGCCCCCAAGGGCGAGCCTGCCTCGATGGCCGCGATTAGAGACTTGGTCTCGGTAGTTTTAGCAGCCTTGATCGCTTCGGCGATGGCCACTACCGCATCGTGTGCAAATGCGACGAAACCGAAAGGATAAGACGAGCCCGTTTTTTCGACTGCTAATTTGTAAACAGCTTGGGAAACGGTGTTGTTGGTGTCACCTTGCGGATACCAGTAGTTCGGCGACCAGACGGATTTCGGTGTCGAAGTGGCGATTGAGCTCATTGAGCTGAGGTTCGCACTCACATCAACAAAGACCTGCATCTTCTGGTCCAGGCCAAAGGCCTTGGCCTGCTTGTAAAAGGTAAGGCTGTCGGAACCTACCAAGGCGTTCAGCACGCCTGTGGCGCCCGAGTTGACGATCTGGGAGATCTGAGCGCGGAAGTCACCGGCACCGGCCTTGGACAGCACAGGGGCCTGCACCGTGATGTTCACGCCCTTGTTGGCGTGAAACTTCTTGAGCGAGTTCAGGAAGATTCGGGAGAGTTCCTGGTTGGCTTGTTGGTCGGAACTGATGGCGATCCAGTTGCGCACCTCGGGCGCCTTCTGGCCCAGCACTACACCCAGGCCTTCAAAGACCGGGACCGAGGTTAATTGCAGGCGGAAGACATTGGCGTTGTACAACTCGTGGGTAATTGCCAGGTTGTTAGGACCCGCAGCCATCAGAATGTGATCGGTGCCCTTCAATAAAGGTGCGAGTGCCACCACGGTTCCGGAGACTGGACCTGCGACGAACAGCTTCACCCCTGCTGAGACGAGGTCGCGGTAGGCGGCAATCGTGCCGTCGGGTGAGCCCTTATCGTCGCGCAACACGATTTCAATCGGGCGGCCGTTGATGCCGCCGGCGGCATTGATGCGCTGCGAGGCGATCTCGGCGCCTATCTTGTTGGCCTCGCCATAGATCTGCGCAAAGCCGGTTAACTGGGTGATCACTCCGATCTTGATGGGTGTGGACTGAGCCCATGCCGAATGAGTCAGCATGCCTGCACCTACGAGCGATCCGGCCAAGCCAAACGCTATCTGACGTCGATTCATCTTCATGTTTTGTCTCCTGAGTTGTTACTGGCGACCTGTGTCGCCCACACACCTTGTCGTACAGACTGAGCACGCTGTTGGGCTCAACCTTTACAGCGACTGGCGATTCATTGTGACATCGGATTTTCAAGTCGTCAACATCTGTGTTGATAAATAATTGCCATATCCATAGCGCCACATCTAACTCAAAATATTCGTCAACACATGTGTTGACAGAAAAGAGTTACGTCGGTATATTCCTTTAAAACCGCAGAACAATTCGGTTCGGCGAGACAACGAAGGAGCAAGTACACATGAGCAAGATCGAGCAGGTTGCACCGCCAACCGCAGAGACCATATTCACATCCTGGGTCGAACGTTTTGGACGAACACTGGAGGCAGGCGATGTCCCAGCCTTGCTCCAGCACTTTGACACCGAGAGTTACTGGAAGGACTTTCTTTCCTTCTCGTGGGAGCACCGAACCTTCGTTGGGCACAGCCAGATTCAAGCGGCCTTCAACGATGCACTGCATAGGTTTGAACCCCACTCCATCGTGGTCTCGCCAGGCCGTACTGCGCCGCGCATCACCCGCCGTTCGGCCAAGTCAGTTCTGGAAGGGTTCTTCGACTTTCAGACCAAGTTCGGTCGCGGAACAGCCTTTGTGCGGCTTCTGCACAACCCCACCGATCCGATGAACCCACGCATTTGGATGCTGCTGACAAGCTTGCAAGAACTGCACGGCTTCGAAGAAAAAATAGGGGCTCGGCGCCCTACGGGCAACCAGTACGCCATGAACACCACCCCCAACAACTGGATGGACGACCGCCAGCGCCAGCAAACCTTCGAGGACCGAGACCCGGAAGTTTTGATCGTGGGCGCGGGCCATGCCGGCTTGATACTGGCCGCACGGCTGGGCCAGCTGGGAGTAGACACGCTTGTGGTCGACAAGACCGAACGCATTGGTGATGTCTGGCGGGAGCGCTACCACTCGCTGACGCTGCACAACGAGTCCACTGCTAACCACATGCCCTACATCAAGTTTCCCGAAACCTGGCCGCTGTGGTTGTCCAAAGACCGACTGGCCGGCTGGCTGGAGTCGTATGCCGAGGCGCTGGAACTCAATGTATGGACCGGCACCGAGCTCGTCAACGCCAGCTACGACGACATCCAAAAGATCTGGACCGCCACTCTGCGCCGTTCGGGCAAGCCGGACCGCATCGTGCGTTGCCCCCACCTAACCATCGCTATCGGGGTCAGCGGTTCGATCCCGAACATTCCCGACATTGACGGCATTCAGGACTTCAAGGGCGAAGTCATGCACTCTGGCCACTACAGCCACGGTAAGAATTACCAAGGCAAGCGTGCCATCGTGATCGGTACGGGCAACAGCGGGCACGACGTGGCGCAAGACTTGCACGTTAACGGCGCCGAGAAGGTGTGGATGTACCAGCGTAGCCCAACCTGTGTGGTCAGTCTGGAGCCGAGCGCTACCATGGTGTACAAAATCTACAGCGAGGGACTATCGGTCCACGACATCGACCTGGTCACCTCCGCCATTCCCTACCCAGTGCTGGAGCAAACCTACCAGTTCATGTCCAAGCGCTGCGGTGAAATGGACAAGCCTATGCTGGACAGCCTGAACAAGGTCGGCTTTGAGACCTATTACGGGCGTGACAACACGGGTTTTCACATGATGTACTTGCGCGGCGAAGGCGGCTACTACATCAACGTGGGCTGTGCTGAACTGATTGCCAACGGCGATGTAGGTGTGATTCAGGGCAGCGATGCTGACCGCTTTGTGGCAGAAGGCCTGCGTATGAAAGACGGCAGCGTCATTCCATGCGATGTCGTGGTACTCGCGACTGGCTTCAAGAACATGCAAGAAGGCATCCGGCGCTTGGTGGGCGATGACATTGCCGACCGTGTGGGGCCCATCTGGGGCTTCGACAAGGACTACCAGATGCGCAACATGTGGCGCCGGACCGCGCAAGACGGCTTCTGGGTCATGGGGGGGGCACTGATCGACGCTCGCCTCAATTCGCGCTACCTGGCCATAGAAATCAAGGCCGCGCTTGAAGGACTGTTACCAGCAAGGGCCGATATGCCGGTGGTCAAACGCGAGGAGAATTGAGCATGCTTACAGGACGAAAGATTCTGGTCACGGGTTCCGGCATGGGCAACGGCGCTGCCATTGCGAAAGGCCTGGCCCGGCTCAGGGCCGAGGTGATCGTGGCCGATATTCGGCTCGACCTGGCCACCGCTACGGCGGCAGAGATCGTGGCCGCCGGTGGGATAGCCTGGCCGCTGCACATGGACGTGGCCGACACGGCTTCGTGTGCACAGGCCGCTGCGGCCGTCAAGGCCAAGTCCGGCGCACTGTCCGTGTTGGTGAACAACGCGGCCATACTGCGGCACGGTTCGGTCGATGACCCAGACTTTCAGAAAAACTGGAACGATGTCATCAAGGTCAATCTGGACGGGACCATGCTCCCCATTCTCGCGTTCCTGCCGCAGCTAAGGGAAACCCAGGGCTCCATCGTGAACACAGCATCCATTGCGGCAAATTTCGCGCTTGGCACCTTTGCCGGCTATGGAGCTGCCAAGGCTGGAGTGTTGGCTCTGACGCGAACACTGGCCAAAGAACTCGCCACCGACGGCATCCGGGTCAACGCGGTGATTCCAGGCGCCTTCCATACACCTATGACCGATTACATGGACGAGAAACGCAAAGAGTTTTACATGACCAACATACCGATGAAGCGTTTTGGTGACCCAAGCGAAATGACTGGCCCGATCGCCTTCCTCGCTTCAGATCTGGCGAGTTATGTCACCGGTGTATCGCTGCCAGTAGATGGTGGATTTTCCATCAGTTAAATTTTTTGAAGACAAGCAGCGCCAGAAAAAGCAAGGGACACCAGTAAACATGAACTTCCAAATTTCCAACGAGATATGTGAACTGCGTGACCGTACGCGACAGTTCATTGCCGAGCAGGTTATACCGCTTGAAGATGACGCCCGCCAGAGCTCGCATGGCCCGAGCGAGGCACTACGCCAAGACCTGGTGGAGCGCGCACGCGCCGCCGGTTTGCTGACGCCACACGCCTCAATCGAGATGGGCGGGTTGGGCCTGAGCCATGTCGCCAAGGCCTTGGTATTCGAGGAGGCTGGTTACTCCTGGCTGGGCCCGACGGCCATGAACATCCATGCCCCGGACGAGGGCAACATCCACCTGATGGAATTGGCTGCCAACGCAGAGCAGAAGGAACGCTGGCTGCGCCCGCAGGTGCAAGGGCACATCCGCTCCTGCTTCGCAATGACTGAACCCGCACCAGGCGCGGGCGCCGATCCCTCCATGCTCAAAACAAGTGCGGTACGTGACGGCGACGACTACGTGATCAACGGCACCAAGTGGTTTATCACCGGGGCCGAAGGCGCTGCCTATGTCATCATCATGGCGCGCATGGAAGACGGCTCGGCCACCATGTTCCTGAGCGACATGGACCGCGAAGGTATCGTACTGGAACGCAGCATGGACGCAATGGACAGCTGTTTCACCGGCGGCCACGGCGTGTTGCGCTTCGATAACGTGCGCATTCCGGCCAAAGATGTGCTGGGCGAAATCGGTAAGGGATTTCGCTATGCGCAGATCCGACTGGCCCCGGCCCGTCTGACACACTGCATGCGCTGGCTGGGCCAAGCCCGCCGAGCCCACGACGCCGCCTTGGCTTACGCCAGCAAACGGCAGGCATTTGGCAAGGCCCTGGCCTCGCACGAAGGCGTGGGTTTCATGCTGGCCGACAACGACATGGATCTGCAAACCGCGCGCCTGCACATCTGGCACACCGCCTGGATGCTCGACCAGGGCGAGCAATGCAACTTCGAGTCCAGCAGAGCCAAGGTGGTCTGCTCTGAGGCCGAATGGCGGGTGGTGGACCGCTGCGTGCAAATTTTGGGCGGTCAAGGTGTCACGAGCGAATCGACGGTGATGCGCACCTTCACTGACATGCGGGCGTTCCGCATCTACGACGGCCCCAACGAAGTGCACCGCTGGAGCATGGCGCGCAAGCTGATGCAAGCTCTCAAACCTGCAGGAGATGTGGCATGAGCGCGAGTGTTTTCGACACCTTCAAACTCGACGGTAAGGTGGCCCTCGTCACTGGCGCCTCCAGCGGCCTTGGCGAACACTTTGCCCACCTGCTGGCCAGCGCTGGCGCCCGCGTGGCGGTGGCCGCGCGCCGGTTGGACAAGTTGCAATCGCTGGTGAGCGCTATCACCGAAGCCGGCGGCCATGCCCGAGCAGTGGCGCTGGACGTGACCGATGCGGCCAGCGTGCGTGCCTGTTTCGACGAGCTCGCCTCGTGGGGGACTCCCGATGTGGTGGTCAACAACGCTGGCGTCACGGTCACCAAGTCGGTGCTGGACCAGACCGAAGCCGATTTTGACAACGTGATTGCAACCAATCTCAAGGGCAGTTGGCTTGTAGCCACCGAAGCGGCGCGCCGCCTGGTTGCGGCCGGGCAGAGCGGCAGCATCATCAACATCGCCTCTATCCTGGGTGAGCGCGTTGCGGGCGGTGTGGCGCCTTATGCAATCTCCAAGGCGGGTGTCATCCAGGCTACCAAAGCCCTTGCGCTGGAGCTCGGGCGACACCGTATCCGCGTCAATGCGTTGCTGCCCGGCTATGTGGCCACCGACCTGAACCACAATTTTTTGGGCAGTGAAGCGGGCCAGAAACTGCGCGCCCGCATTCCCAGCCGGCGCTTCGGAGCCATGTCTGACCTCGACGGCCCGCTGTTGCTGCTGGCGAGCGAAGCAGGCGCGGCCATGTCGGGCGCGACCCTGGCAGTCGACGGCGCCCACCTGGTGAGTTCGCTATGAGCTCCACGCCATCTTCCTGGGAAGCGCTGGAACAGTACCTGCGCGCCCAAGGCCTGGCCGGCTCCGGCACCATCCACATCGCTGTCTTGTCGGGCGGGCAATCCAACCCCACCTTCAAGATCACAACTGACCGCGGCAGCTACGTACTGCGCAAGCAGCCGCAGGGCTACTTGCTGCCGGGCGCGCACGCCATTGACCGTGAACACCGGGTGATGCAAGCACTGCAGAACACAGCCGTACGGGTGCCCAAGATGCTGGCCTATTGCGAGGACAGCACCATGCTTGGCACCCCCTTTTATTTAATGGAGTTCCTCGATGGCCGGGTGCTGGTCGACCAGGCCTTGCCGGGCATGATGCCGTCCGAGCGCAACAGCATCTACCGAGAAATGAACCGGGTTATTGCCGCCCTGCACGGCGTGGACTACCGCGCCGTGGGGCTGGCAAGCTACGGTAAGTCCGGCAACTACGTAGGCCGCCAGATTGCCCGCTGGTCACGCCAGACACGGGAGTCTACCTTGCCGGTGGGCGATGCGATGCACCGCTTGATGGAGTGGCTGCCCGAGAACCTGCCCGAGAGGGATGAAACCACACTGGTACATGGCGACTACCGGCTGGACAACCTGGTGTTCCACCCGAGCGAGCCGCGCGTGATCGGGGTGCTGGACTGGGAACTGTCCACTCTGGGGCACCCGCTGGCCGATTTCTCCTATCAGTGCATGAGCTGGCACATACCGCCTGCGCTATGGCGTGGCATCGGAGGGTTGGACCTCGCTGCCCTCGGCATCCCGAGCGAAGCCGAGTATGTGCAGATGTACGCCAACGCGACCGGACGACAAGTGGCCGAGCACTGGAACTTCTACATCGCCTACAACCTGTTTCGCATGGCCGCCATCCTGCACGGTATCGCGCAGCGCGCAGCCGACGGCAACGCGGCATCGGCCAATGCCCTTGAAACGGGCGCCAAGGCCGGGCCGCTAGCCGAGCTTGGTTGGCAATGTGCTCTTAACGGTAGGATGCTCTTGGCGAATTGATCATGTCCCCAGTCCGGCAAAACTCGAGGTTCGTGCTTGACCCGAGGCTGGCCGTTCATTCACGCCATGACCCGCTCGACATGCTTGGGGCGGCCGTTTCCACATACTGCAGGCTAGGGTCTGTTAAGTAAAAGAGGTCTCGCTTTTTCGCGATAACGATTTCAATATTTTTCGAATAGTGACTCTCAACTGCTTGACCTCTTTTACTTAACAGATGCCGTGCTGCCGCGCCAGCTGAGCGTGTGGCTGACCCTGCGCATTAGCTTGCACGCTGCTGGGCCATTTTTGCCAGCACACGCCCGCCAGTCGAACTCGCCACGCTGCTTGGCGCATTGAATGCCGGCCAAGGATCAACTTATACCTACGTCCATAAAAAACTACCGATAAGCCAGCGTAAACGGCACCGTCGCTACAGCAATTTCCTGAACTATGGCGACGAAAGAGGTTCAACCTTTTTTCCAGGAGTCGCAGTGTCGTTCGCCCTGGCTGGATTGCCATCGCACGTCGACAGTTCTAAACAAGGGTGCCATGCATTGCTCTGGTTTGACCTTGAGCGCCACATCACGGATGCAGGACGGTGTGCTGACGCACAGAACATGGGATGGGCTGATAGTCTGGGTTTGTGCCTTGACGGTGCTTCGGTATGCACGCTTACGATTCGCCGGGCCTCTGCCAAGCTGTTGTGCGACTTGGGAGAACACCTTCCAAGACGGCACGGGCAGCGCTTTCGACGCCTGTCGGGTCATTCTTACCGGGTCTTCCTAGACGAGCAGGATCTGAGCGAGGACGTGCGGCTGCTTCAAATCCCATGCGCGCAAGGTTCTGTCTTAGATCATCAAATAATCAATCAACACATATGTTGACAAATCTTCGAGGCAACGCAATAATTTGTTATCAATGCGGGACATGAACGTTCTGCAGCACAGTGAAAGGCACAGCTTTCAATGACCGCAATCGAAAGTGTTTAGCCAGTGACGGATGAAGTAATTTTTAAGCTATAGCTGGAAAAATTTGGAGCTGCGCTGGCGTGCAGCAACTTCAATACGTTGGCCGGATCTTTGGAGGTGGATAGGGCTTTGTGATGCCAGACGACTAGTGGGTCATTTGACAATTGATTAGGGATTTCTGCAGCATCGATGGCCGATGTCTTAGCGGATAGTGGCACCTTTACTCAATTTAGTTGTCAAGTGACCCACTAGTTGTGCTTTGTAACTCTGTGACTGTCGTAATCCACCATGGGCTTCTGTAATAAGACTACTTGAAATATCGGGAAGCTCATAGGATGACCCGGGCGCGTAAAGATCACCAAGAGAAAACAATGAGTCAACAACGTCCAACCATCGCACTGCCAGACGTAGCAAGATGCCCTATCGGACATTCACTTTTGCGTCGCTGTGGATCTTTGCTCTGGACCTCAACGTTAAATATCGCTTGGCCTTCGAGAGAACTGAATACCCCAACCCATCTGTTGGGACGCGAATCGGATCTGTTCATCCTTGCTGAAAGATCCAACACTCTGGTTCTTGCCAAAAATGACCTTCACGCCAAACCAAACTTTGGCCGTATTTGGCCGTATCACTTCATTGAGTCCGTTGACGCCGTATCCCGCCAGATCTATCTGGGGGGGCAGTTAGCTACGGCTCAAACTATCAAGACGCAGCGTCGTACCGTCACAGTCTTGGTTCCCGTTGAGCGTGTCACGGCATCTTCACATATATATAAAAATAGGAGGAAATTACTCAGAAGCTATATCCCAATTTCATCGCGACGCTTTCTACTTAGGGATCGATCACTGTCTTCAAAATGCCGATTTTTTAGTTTCCAGAATCGGTCAGAGCGGTCCATAAATAAAGCCGACGGCAATAAGCCTCAATTCTTAAAAAAGTTGACCCCGGTTTCTTGCAAGTGGCACAGCTAAAAGCTTGAAGCTGCACTTGTATCCGAACCCAATGTATAACCTTAGAGACAATCTCAATGAAAAAATCCCTCATCACTCTGGCCGTGTTGACAGCTCCATGCTTTGCTATGGCCCAATCTTCCGTGACACTGTACGGCGTTGCAGATGCCTTCGTCGGGTCCAAAAAGACCAACACCTTGACGGCTGTTGGCGCCAATTTGGTCGCTAGCAATCTGCGTCAAACCATGGTTGAATCGAACGGGCTGAGCGGTAGCCGTTGGGGTCTCCGTGCAAATGAAGATTTGGGTGGCGGCCTGAAGGCTTTCGCCACGCTGGAATCGGGCCTCAACATAGACACAGGTGCGGGACAACAGGGCGCTTTGCTATTCGGTCGTCAAGCCTTCGTCGGTCTTGGCGGCAATTTCGGCGGATTGTCCCTGGGGCGTCATTACAGTGCATTTGACGCTGTTCGGGGTGCCGTGTTATCTGCACAGAATAGCGCCTACACGTTTGATGCGACCAACGGATACGGTGGCGACTTTACAGAGACGCAGTTGAAAGACCTGCAGGCTTATAACCAGGCTGCCACGCCAGCCAATCAAGTGGCCAGAGCTCCAGCTGCAGCTGCGGCTCTGGCGAGGTCCGTGGCTCGTATGGGTGCCTGGACTGGCTACGTTCCCCGTATTGACAATAGCATTCGTTACGAAACCCCCAATATCAGTGGTTTTCAAGGCGTTTTGGTATACGGTTTTGGTGAAAACAAGACAGCGACCACTGGCGCCACTAAGAATGGATCGGCTAGCCTTACATACGTCAATGGTCCGATTGCTGTGGCGCTGGTTCACCAAGACGACGAACTGGCCAAAGGGTTTCATCTGAAGAATACTGCCGTTGGTGGAAACTATGATTTCGGCCTTGCTAAGGCATTCCTAGCTTACAACCAAGCCAAATTTACCGGACTGGCCAAACAGAACGAATGGGCAGTTGGCATACGAGCACCCCTCGGTGCCACCACTCTGGTCGCCCAATACGCTCACGCCAAGGGCGACGACCTTGGCAAGAATCAAAGCTTGGGCCTGCAAGTCGAGTACACACTGAGCAAGCGTACGACAGCTTACGCGGCGCTTAATCAGACCAGGCGGTTTGACAGCCTTGCAAAAAACGACGTGTTTGGCTTAGGCATGCGTCACACGTTCTAATCCACGTCCAAAACTACTTCCCGTGTGGCGGTTATACGCCTGACCAGTGCATGGCTGCAGCGTGACCTTGCCCCCTAAAAGTGAAGTTTTTGGGTCTTGTACAAAATGTGTTTGAACCGCTCTGGAAATCTCGGAGGCCCATCGCTTGAAGTCCCGGAGCTATTGCGTGACTTTGCGAGTCGCTGATGGTAATTCCTCTAGGCCTCTGCAGGTGAAATGTTGCCGATAGGCTCCAGCAGTGGAACATGATTGAACGAGGCCACCCATTCCAGGGTCGCCCGTTCAACCGATTCTCTTGTCTTTCATGGGGCACTGCGGTGTATGGCTTCAGCTTTGTACAAGCCGTTAATCGTTTCAGCCAATGCGTTGTCATAAGAGTAGGTAGTCCTTGATGGCTCGCATGGTCCCAGGTCGTACAGATTTCAATCAATATTCGTTTAACCATAGAAAACTTATGAAGATCCTGGTCCCCGTCAAACGTGTAGTCGATTACAACGTCAAAGTCCGCGTCAAATCCGACGGCAGCGGTGTCGACATCGCCAATGTCAAGATGAGCATGAATCCGTTCGACGAGATCGCCATCGAGGAAGCCGTTCGGCTGAAGGAAAAAGGCGTGGTGACTGAAGTCATCGCCGTTTCCTGCGGCGTTCTGCAGTGCCAGGAAACCCTGCGCACCGCCATGGCCATCGGCGCGGACCGCGCCATCCTGGTCGAAACCAGCGAAGAGCTGCAGCCGCTGGCCGTGGCCAAGCTGCTCAAAGCCCTGGTCGATAAAGAAGCCCCGCAGCTCGTCATCCTGGGCAAGCAGGCCATTGATGACGACTGCAACCAGACCGGCCAGATGCTGGCGGCCCTGCTGGGCTGGGGGCAGGCCACGTTTGCCTCCAAGGTCGAAGTGGCTGACGGCGTGGCCAAGGTCACGCGCGAAGTCGATGGCGGCCTGGAAACCCTTTCCCTCACGCTGCCGGCGATCATCACCACCGACCTGCGCCTGAACGAGCCGCGCTACGTCACGCTACCCAACATCATGAAGGCCAAGAAAAAGCCGCTGGAAAACGTCAAGCCCGACGAGCTCGGCGTCGATGTCAAGCCGCGCATCAAGACCCTGAAGGTCAGCGAGCCGCCCAAGCGCAGCGCCGGCATCAAGGTCGCCGACGTGGCCGCGCTGGTGGACAAGCTCAAGAACGAAGCCAAAGTCATCTAAATCAGAACGGAGCCAACAAACCATGACCTCTTTAGTCATTGCCGAACACGACAACGCGAGCATCCGCCCCGCTACATTGAACACCGTGACGGCGGCCAGCCAGTGCGGCGGCGAGGTGCATGTGCTGGTGGCCGGCAAGGATGCCGCCGCCGCAGCGCAAGCCGCCTCCCAGATCGCCGGCGTGAGCAAAGTCATCCATGTCGATGGCGCGCACTTTGAGCACGGCCTGGCGGAAAACATGGCCGCGCAGGTGGTTTCCATCGCCAGCGCCTACTCGCACCTCCTGTTCCCGGCCACGGCCTCGGGCAAGAACATCGCCCCACGCGTCGCCGCGCTGCTCGACGTGGCGCAGATCTCCGACATCACCAAGGTCGATGCGGTCGATACCTTCGAGCGCCCGATCTACGCGGGCAACGCCATTGCCATCGTGCAAAGCCTGGATGCCACCAAGGTCATCACCGTTCGCACGACCGGCTTTGATGCGGCAGCCAGCACGGGCGGCGCGGCAGCGATTGAAACCCTGGCGGGCGTCGCCGACAGCGGCAAGTCCAGCTTCGTGGGCTCCGAGATCGCCAGGAGCGACCGGCCCGAGCTGACGGCGGCCAAGGTCATCGTCTCCGGCGGCCGGGCGCTGGGCTCGAGCGAGAAGTTCCATGAAGTGCTCGAGCCGCTGGCCGACAAGCTGGGCGCCGCCCTGGGCGCCAGCCGCGCGGCCGTCGATGCCGGTTACGCGCCCAACGACTGGCAGGTCGGGCAGACGGGCAAGATCGTCGCGCCGCAGCTGTACGTGGCCATCGGCATTTCGGGCGCCATCCAGCATCTGGCCGGCATGAAGGACTCCAAGGTGATCGTGGCGATCAACAAGGACGCCGAGGCGCCGATCTTCAGCATGGCGGATTACGGCCTGGAGGCCGACCTGTTCACCGCCGTGCCGGAACTGATTGCTGCGCTGTAGTTCGTGCAGTCGACTTGAACGTATTTGAAAAGAAGTCCATGGCCTTTCTACGTCAATGCCTGCAGGAGCTTCGAGCCCGGCAAGGCGCCCAGAACGCACACTTTTTGAATGATCCTGACTGGACTGAAGGGCGCGGAACAGCCGCGTTTTATGCCAGGCAGCCGTCAACTTGTCAGATTGAACCCTTGACCAACAAAGCCGACCCACCATGCTCCGAACCCTGCTCAAATCCAAGATCCACCGTGTCGCAGTGACCCACTGCAAACTGCACTACGAAGGCTCGTGCGCCATTGACGAGAACCTGCTCGACGCGGCCAACATCGCCGAGAACGAGCAGATCCACATCTGGAACATCAACAACGGCGAGCGCTTCATCACCTATGCCATCAAGGGCGAGCGCGGCTCGGGCATGATTTCGGTCAACGGCTCGGCCGCGCGCCGCGCTTCCAATGGCGATCTGATCATCATTGCCGCCTTTGCCCAGGTGCACGACGACCAGGCGGCCACGCATAGCCCCCAGCTGGTGTTCGTGGACGACAACAACCGCCAGACCGAGTTGCGCCACAAGGTGCCAACGCAGCGGCTGTGATGCCGCTCAAGGACGGATGGATGCCAGGCTCGGATTTCAAGCTGGCCGGGCGATGACGGTCGAATCGCTGCTCGCCCGCAACCGGGCCTGGTCGAGCCGCATGTGCTGCGGCGATGCCGATTTCTTTGCGCGCCTGGCGCGCCAGCAAAAGCCCGCCTACCTCTGGATCGGCTGCTCGGACAGCCGCGTGCCCTCAAACCAGATTCTCGATCTCGCCCCGGGCGAGGTCTTCACCCACAGAAACATTGCCAATGTGGTGGCCAGCAGCGACCTGAACTGCCTGTCTGTGATCCAGTTCGCGGTGGACATCCTGAAGGTGCGCCACATCATGGTGGTCGGGCACTACGGTTGCAGCGGCATCCGCGCAGCTGTCGAGGGACTGCGCCTGGGCCTTGTCGACAACTGGCTGGGCCACGTAGAGGCTGTTCATGCCAAACACCAGAGGACGCTGATGGCGCTGCCAGCGGCCGACTGGGTCGACAGGTTGTGCGAGCTCAACGTGGCCGAGCAATTCCACAACGTGTGCCAGACGCACACCGTGCGCGATGCCTGGGCGCGGGGCCAGCCCTTGTCGGTGCACGGCTGGGTCTATGGCCTGCAGGATGGCCTGTTGTCCGAGCTCGGGCTGTCCGCTTCAAACTCCCCTGCGGCGGACAATGCGTACCAGGCGGCGCTTGAGGACATGGCAACCCCCCACTTCAAGGCCAGGCAGCCGTTGGCGGGCGATGAGCGCTTTGAGGACATTTGAAGAATCGATGATGAAGTGGTGTCAAGCGCGGACAGTGCACCAAGACCTGGTACGGAGAAGCACAGCGGCAATGGGTCAACCTGTTCGGCGCACGCCGATGCGCGCATCAATTCCGCGCTCAAGGCGCGGCTGGACACGCATGGCGCATGCTGGCCAGCTGCACCCATGTGCCGGCGGTGGAGGTGGCCGAGCGGCTACCATCGCCATCGCCATCACTCCATCCTCCGAAGTGAATACATCAAAAATAGTCAACCACATAGAGACATAGGAATCACACCATGACCGCAGGCACAAGGCTTCCAGGCACTCCCGAGCCGATGTACCGATGGCAGGGGAGTAGCGGCATCGGCATCGCAGGCGACGCATGGGGCAACCCGGACGGTCCGCTGGTGGTGCTTCAGCATGGCGGTGGCCAGACCCGTCATGCCTGGAAAGGCACTGGCGAGGCGCTGGGCGCGGCCGGTTATTACGCGGTCGCCTTCGATGCGCGCGGCCATGGCGACTCGGACTGGGCGCCCGATGGCCTGTATGGGCAGGATGCGATGGTCCAGGATCTCAAGTGTGTGATCGCCGCGCTCGGCCAGCACCGCCCGGTCCTGGTCGGCGCCTCAATGGGGGGCGGCACCAGCCTGGTCGCCGTCGGCGAAGACCACGTCGATGCCAGCGCCCTGATCATGGTCGATATTGCGCCGCGCATTGAAACGAAGGGAATCGACAACATTCAGGCCTTCATGAGCCAAAAGCCCGAAGGCTTTGGCTCTCTGGAAGAAGTCGCCGAGGCGATCGCTACCTATCAACCGCAGCGCGTGCGTCCCAAAAGCCTCGATGGCCTGGCTAAGAACGTGCGTCTGGGCAGTGACGGCAAATACCGCTGGCATTGGGATCCGCGTTATCGCGCTGGTACGCGTGACCTCGAGCGGCGCCAGAAGCGCCTGGAAGCCTGCGCGCGCGCCCTTACCCTGCCGACCTTGCTGGTGCGCGGGGGCCTGTCCGACGTGCTGAGTGAAGCCGGCGCCCAGCACTTCCTCGCCTTGTGTCCGCACAGCGAGTACGTCAACGTGACAAGTGCCGGTCACATGGTCGCAGGAGACCGTAACGATGTTTTTGGCACCAGCGTAATTGATTTTCTGGGGCGTGCGATACCGCCCGGTGGTCAACGACTCTGACACCTTGTAACGGCGCCAGGTCAAGCCGCTCATGTTCGCACTGCATGCGACAAAAATGCGGCGCGGTGGTCCGGGTGGGCGATCGCAGCCATTGCTGGCACGCGTTCACGAAGGCTGAGCCCACGCAGATGGGCAATACCCCATTCCGTCACTACGCAGTCAACATCAGCACGTGGCGTGGTCACAGGACCGGACAAGCTGTTGACGATACGGCTGATTTTGCCGCCTGCGGCTGTGGAAGGCAACGCGATGATGGACAGGCCATCGTCTGAATTGGCTGCTGCACGAAGGAAGTCCATCTGCCCACCCACTGCACCGATATAGGCGCCTGAGCTGACCTCCGCATTGATCTGTCCGGTCAAGTCCACCTCAGTGGCCGAGTTGATGGCACACAGGCCGTTAACCATAGCTAACGATCGAGCACTGTGCGTCACATTTGTCTCCACGAGATGGATTGCACGGTTAAGGTGGGCAAAATCGAACAGACGTCGACTGCCGAACAGGGAACCCGCCACCGTGATGCCGGCGTATTGCGATTTGCGAGCGTTGTTGACGACGCCCGAAGCTATAAGGTCAGCGATGCCGTCACCAATGATACCGCTGTGGACACCAAGATTCCGGTGAGAATGCAATGCCCGACATACAGCGTCCATGACGCTGCCCACGCCCATTTGTAGCGTCGCACCATCGGGCACTAGGCTTGCCACGTGGGCTGCAATGCGCTGGGCGGTTGCGCCCGAAGAGGGGCTCGGCACTTCGACGATGGCTACGTCGCTGTGAATGAAATGATCGATACGCAGATCGGACGGCACTTGCGCGCAGGTCCATGGCACGAGCGCGTTCACCTCTGCAATGACCACCCGGGCTTTGCGTGCAGTGGTGAGTTGGTAATCGCTGGCGATCCCCATACTGTGACGGCCGGCCGTATCGGGCGGGCTGATCTGTAGCAGCACTACGTCCGGGCGTAGTGGGCCTGCGGCCAACAGGCGGGGCAATTGGGAATAGTGTATAGGGAATACGTCTAGGTATCCGGCACGGGCCAATGCCGCTCCATCGCCAATCGCGCCATAACTGGCGAAATCGAAATGCGCTCCTAAATCCGGCGTGAACACACCCGAGAAACTGCCGCCTAGAAAAATCTTGAGTCGTCCCAGCGCACCGGAGATATCCGCACTTTGAGCGGCCAGTTGTTGCGTCAGCGTGAGCGCTTCCGAGCATGCCTGCCCGAGGGATATAACATCCCCCTTCTTGAGGAAACGCAGGAAATCGATTGCTTCAGCGGCCATAGCAGCGACCGTAGGAACGGAGCAATCCCAAGACATGTTCAACGAAGGTAGCCGACATCAGGTACTCTGGGATTGATGCAATACGCGATGGCCGTGCCTCCCCGAAATTACGCTCCACAGGGGACTCAGATGCGTAGCCGACGCAACCATGTGTCTGTACGGCACGGTCGGCCTCTTGAAAAGCCACTTCACCTGCCGAGTCCTTCGCCATGTTGGTTTTTGGCCCACTGGCCTGACCGACCGCATCACGGGTATATCCGGTGTCCATGCAATTTTGGCGGATCTGCTTCAACGCAGCCGCGCCAAGCCGGGAAAAAAAGTGGCTGTCCCGACGGTTCAAACACCGCCGGCCCAAAGAGACTGCCACGGCGGTCGGGTGTTCACCTTCACTAATCCGCTTGACCGCCATAACGCGCATTTCTTCCAGCGTTTTATGGGCCAATTTTCGTGCCTCTGGTTTCATGTAAATTTGAACAAACATTTATTAAAATTCCAAAAATTCTTTACCAAATTTCTGACTTATGAGTAAATTCTCAGTTCTTGCTTCGCAGGTACTCGGTAAGGTCACGCTCAAGACAAAAGCGGTCACCCCGGTAGATGGTGGTTCCGTAATACAGAACTCGCCCAGCTGTGTCACAGAACACTCTTTCAACACGCGCGACGGGCGCTGCCATGGGATACGCGAGGTGGCCTGCTGCTTCATAGTCAGCGGGCTCCACGGTGAGACGTTCACGTGCAGTCGCAAGCGCTGGCTTGCTAAATTGCAGCACTAGCTGTGCCAGTTTGGAACGACTTTCTGCATTTCTTGGGAAACGTTTATATACGTCCTCCACCAGGTAAATCGAGGACAATCCGTACGGTTGTTCACCTTCATGATCGACCTTCCGTATATGCATGTAAGGCCCTTCATCCCTACCAATAGCCCATCGAGAAACTGGCAAATCTGCAACTTTGGAACGCGATAAAATCCGGATGGAATAGTTTGGGACTTTGGTCTCTACGGACGCCAAGGAAGAGAAAATAGGCATGCCGCCCTGATTCCCCGCGGAATAGGTGACGAACGTCCGGCGTCCGCGCTGGCTCGACAGTAGACCTTCGCCGGACAAAATTTGTAGGGCCTGCCGCACCGTGATTCGTCCAAGCCGATATTGGCTGCACAACTCATCAATGCTCGGAATGTTTTCGCCTGATCGCCACTCGCCATTCAATATCCTGCTGCGAAGCACACTTGCAAGCTGGGCATAAAGCGTGGTTGCTCCGGCGATAAACTTTGCGGCTGACTGTTTGTAGGGTTGTGTAGGCATAGCAGAACTATACGTCTTGTCCTGCGCAGATCGGACCCTGTGCGCAAAGCTGCATTTCGACTCCCATTATCTGGTCCGATCGCTCAGTCTGGCAGTTTTCCGGGATATCCCGTATCTGCTTCTGAGACCCATCCCAGCGGCACCGTTACAGGATGGCTCAGCAGGACTTGGCCAAAAGTCTTTCCCAGCGGATCATTGCGAAGAGATGTCGCGCCACCGCCCCCCAGTGCTTCCTGGAGCACAAAGTTGAATGCATGCACGCCGGGTACGTCATAGCGGGTTACGCTCCCACGGGTCAAATGGGTGAACCAGTTTCCGACGGCGTTTGCTGTGATCTGCTCTCCAATAAGTGCCGCAAATTTTGGCTTGCGGGCGATAATGGCGACATGGGCAACATCGCCTTTGTCTCCGCTGCGTGCTACCGCGAGCGCTGACAGGGGCAGCACAACGCGCTCGCCGACAGGTAGCACTTCGGAGGTATATCGTTGCCCCGCGGCAACGGCCCAGGCTTGTCCGGTTGTGGTAATCACAACTGGATAGTGTTCATTGTCCATTTCTATTGATATGGCTACTTTGGACTTGTCCCACAGGAACGAAAACAGGCGGAATACGGGCTGCGCTTTGGGTCGGCCGCTGAAACCGGTCGTCCCTGGAGCTCCGGCTGTCCCCATGGGCGCAACCTCTCGGCCAAGAATGCTAAGCGCCACCGGGTCGGAGTGTCGAGCAGACAATCGGACGACCACTTCACGCGCATCTGCGTGCGATTGCGCCCCATACGATGGAATTTCGCTGCCCAACACTTCGATGTTGACTTCGGAGTAGTCAACATGACCGTCCTCCTTGATGAGTTTGCGCGTACGCTTGACGATTGCCTCTGCGGCGCGTTGTGCTTTCTGAATAGCGTTGTCACCGACAACTGTCAGGTTGGTTGACAGCCTGTATCCATCACGCCAAGTCGCGCTAACCTTGTAAGTAGGTGTCGGGGCGTGACCACGTGCACCACTCACGCGCACCTTGTTATCGCCGGCTTCCAAGATGGTGACACCAGTGAAATCACAGCTCACATCAGGCAGGAGATAGTTAGCGGGATCCGTAATCTCGTATAACATTTGTTCGGACACTACCAGCGGTTTGATCAGTCCGCCTGTTCCCACGGGCTTGCTCAGGACGAAAGAGCCTTCGGAGTCGCATTCGGCAATCGGATACCCCATGTTGTCCCAACCCGGCACTTGCCACCAGTCCGTAAACAGACCACCAGTTGCTTGTGTGGTGCATTCGAGGATGTGGCCGACAAGACTGCCTGCGGCGAGACGGTCATAGTCTTGCGCGCTCCAGTCAAAGCGATGGATCAACGCCGCGAGGGCAAGTGCGCTGTCCGCACAGCGGCCTGTAATTACAACATCGGCACCATGCTTCAAGGCTTCTACAATCGGAAAGGCACCGAGATACGCATTCAGACTGGTAAGGTTATCGGGCAGGGCAGTTCCGGAGAACATTTCCCTTACACCTGCTGCCTGGATTTCCTTACAGATTGGCAGCAAGTCGTCACCTTCAACTACGGCAATACGCAGTGAAACCCCTGCTGCATCAGCAAGCTTTCGCAAAGCTCTTGCACATGCCTGAGGATTCATTCCTCCCGCGTTGCTGAGAACCAGCGTTTTACGTGCGGCTATCGTAGGTAGGACCGATGCGAGTGCAGAAACGAAGTCTGTTGCATATCCCAAATCGGGGTTCTTTGACTTTGCGCTCGCGAGTATCGACATCGTCAATTCAGCGAGGTAGTCGAACACCAGAACATCGACATCGCCATCATGAACCAATTGCTCGACACCCTTGTTGCTGTCGCCCCAAAAAGCACTGGCGCCGCCGATGCGTAAGGTATTTCTGGATTTCATGTCTCTTTCCTTGTATGTTCTGTCCATGCTGTCTGCATCAGGCTTGATCAAATTCATTTATCCAGGTCATGATTAATATGACCTTGGCAGCCCCAACACACGCTCGCCGATGTAATTGAGGATCATTTCGCGGCTGACGGGGGCGATGTTAGGAACCATCACCTCGCGGAAGTATCTCTCCACGTCATACTCGGCCGCATAACCCATCCCTCCGTGCGTCCGGACGGCCTGATCGCAGGCGTTGAAGCCTGCTTCGGCCGCGAGGTATTTGGCGGCATTCGCCTCCGCACCGCAGGGGCGCCCGGCATCATAGAGTTGAGCGGCTCGCCACATCAGCATGTCAGCGGCCTCCAGATCCATCCAATTTTTTGCCAAGGGATGTGCAATGCCTTGGTTTTTCCCGATTGGCCGACCGAACACAACGCGCTCTTTGGCGTACGCAGTTGCCTTGGCCAATGCCCTTCGACCAATACCAATCGCCTCTGCTGCCACCAATATGCGTTCCGGGTTGATGGCATCAAGCAAGATGCTAAAGCCGTCACCTTCTTTCCCCAGTCGATGGTGCTCCGGCACAGGTAACTGATCAATGAAAACTGCGTTGGAATCAACCGCAGCCCTTCCCATCTTGCGGATCTGGCGAGCCTCAATGTAGCGACGATCAAAGTCAGTGTAAAACAGTGACATGCCGTCGGTCCGTTTGGCACATTGCTCCAGCGGGGTGGTCCGCGCGAGCAGCATAATTTTCCTGGCTCGCTGCGCGGTCGATATCCACATCTTGCGGCCGCTGATGATGTAGCCGTCGCCCTGACGCGAAGCGCGCGTTGTAATGCTTGTCGTGTCGAGACCGGCATCCGGCTCCGTTACCGCGAAGCAGGCAGTATCCTGGCCGCTGATAAGGGGCGGGAGCATCGCAGCTTTCTGTTCAGCGGTCCCGTGGACCACAATGGCATGCGGCGCAAAGATGTTGATGTGAATCGTCGAGCATGCAGCAAGGGTTCCAGCTGAATTGCCTACGATCTGCATCATTAGAGCCGCCTCCGTGATTCCCAGTCCTGCTCCCCCATACTCAACCGGCATGGTGATGCCGAGCCAGCCGGCTTCCGCAATGGCGGCATGAAACTCCGTCGGGAAAGAGTGGGTTTCATCTTTGTCTCTCCAATAGTCGTCGCCGAACCGGTCGCAAAGAGCCTGAACGGCATCCCTAATTTGTTGCCGCTCAGGACTCAGATCAAGCTCCATCATTTCAATACTCCATTTCATTGCTGTTGCGTGTGCCGTTCACCAGAGGACGATACGGCTCGTTTTTTTATTTTATTCACATCTTGTTGTTCCGTCAATAGTCTTTCTTTATGTCAAATTGTATTGACGATGCCAATTCGCACTGCTACAGTACCTACCTAATATCCTATATTTAGACTTTCTTATTTACATTTTCCTGAGGCAGTAGAAAAAAAAGATGCTCAATCTCAACTTCGATCTGAATCCGAAGCGTCAGCAAATTGTGGATGCCTCGGGCTGCAGTTCTGGCTTCATTTTTGAATATCTTGGCCGACTCATGGTTGACCGTGCGACAAGACCTGACGTCAACACCATCCTCATGTACTTCGCGCTGTCTGCAACTTCACTTGCCAGCGCTGTCAACGGTCTGCTCAAGCTGCTGGACGAGATCAGTCCGCCCAAGCCATTGGTGGGGCGGTTGCTTTCCTCTGGTGCCGCCGATCGCGACATGATCTTTGGGCGGGCACAGGCTGAACTCGAATCGCGCGGTTTTTCGCTGCTTAGCCAATCTCTTCGGGTCATGTCGCCGCTTCTCAAGGTGGTGATGGGAGTTCCAATCCACCTGTCGGACCTACGCTGACATAAGCGCGACTATTACAAACATCCAGCCAAAACGGAGCAACCTTGAACACAACCGAGACAACATCTACAAACCCAGCAACTGATGAACTGCTGGTCGATCGCAAGGGCGAAGTCGTGCGCCTGACGATCAATCGCCCCCATCGGCGTAATGCACTGACCGAAGGAGTGCTGATAGCGCTAGGCAAGGCAATCGCCGAAGCATCGAACGACCATTCTGTACGTGTGATCGTGCTGACTGGGGCGGGAGACAAGGCATTTTGCGCCGGTGCAGATCTGACTCCTGGCGATACGCCGTT
This sequence comes from Polaromonas hydrogenivorans, assembly GCF_040105105.1. Lineage (GTDB taxonomy): Bacteria > Pseudomonadota > Gammaproteobacteria > Burkholderiales > Burkholderiaceae_C > Polaromonas > Polaromonas hydrogenivorans. The sequence goes on from NZ_CP157679.1 coordinate 47,491, forward strand.
CCAACCAGACTTCTCACGCCTCACGCTTGCAATGGGGGATCTGGCCAGAGTAGTGCATGCCTGCCGCACCCCCATCATTGGCCGCATCAATGGCCTTTGCCTAGCTGGCGGTATGGGGTTGTTCGGAATGTGCGACATAGCAATAGCCGTCGAAGACGCACGTTTCGGAATGCCGGAGGTCAAGATCGGCATCTTTCCAATGCAGATTCTCACCATGCTGCGCGACCTAATCCCACCGCGATTCCTGAACGAAATGTGTATAACCGGGCGGCCAATCAACGCGCAGACGGCCGCCTCGATCGGCCTGCTCAACAAAGTGGTACCGGCAGCTGAACTTGACGAAGCCGTTGACGCACTTGCGGCGGAGATCGTTGCCGTGTCGCCGATGGCGGTGCGTCGTGGCAAGTACGCAATGAGGGCTGTGGAGTCCATGTCCTTTCACGAAATGATGGCGTTCACAGAGACCTCCATATCAGCAATGATCCAGACAGAGGATGCACGCGAAGGTCTCGCGGCATTCAATGAACGCAGAACGCCACAGTGGCGAGGCAAATAGCGAGCGCAACCATTCAAGGAGACAAGCATTGTTCTCGCCGTCTGTGATTTGACCATCTAATCAAGCTGTGCCGCTTCAGAACTGACCACGGGGTTTCTCTAAAAAGTTGTCAAAGCCCAATCCGTACGGGCGGTCAATATTCAACCGGTACCAATATCCAGGCTCTTAACTCGTGGGACAACGACTGGGTCTTTTTTGGGGGAAAAAATCCATGCTGAGATTTTTGGTCAACATGGATATTGATAATATTTTTTATGCTGAATTCAGCATAAAAGAGTTGCAAGGATGAAGCATTGTGAAGCCCGTGAGATGCGGGCCAAGGAATTGATCAGGTGCGAGTAACATTTACGTCATGCCGTAATAACCATAGAGGAGACAAATCATGAAAATGAATCGACGTCAGGTATCTGCACAAATTGCTGCTGCACTAGTTGGGGCAACGACGCTAATCCGTCCTGTCTCAGCGCAGGTCAAGCCAATCCGGATTGGTGTCATCACGCAACTGACTGGCTTCGCCCAAATCTATGGGGAAGCCAACAAGGTCGGTGCCGAAATTGCCGCGCAGCGGATCAATGCGGCGGGCGGCGTGAACGGGCGGCCAATCGAAATCGTTCTTCGCGACGATAAGGGCTCGGCAGATGGCACCATCGCGGCCTATCGCGATCTTATGGCCGAAGGAGTCAAACTGTTCATTGCCGGACCAGTTTCCGGTACCGTTGTTGCATTGGCGCCGCTTTTCAAGGGTACAGACAACATTCTGGTCGCGGCCGGACCTAACAACCTTGCCATCACACACGAGCTTTATAACGAGAACGTGTTCCGGCTTCAGCTTACTTCCATCCCGGTATTCAAGGGACTGGGAGTCGTCGTGGCGCAGAAGAGTCCCGAAGTCCGTAACTGGGTCGCGATCAGCTCCGATCAACAGGCGAACATCGACTTGTCGACGATCTTCCTTAAGTCGCTCAAGACAACTCACGCAAGCAAAGGCGTGGACATCAAAATCCAGCCGATGGTATTGACTAAGTCGGGTGCAGGTGATTTCCGCTCGCAAATCTCTCAGCTTGCGAATTCAGGAGCGACCGGCATCCTGAATTCCCTCGTCGGCTCGGATAGCCTTACTTTCTACAAGCAAGCAAAGGCATTCGGTCTTGATCAGAAAGTCCAGGCTTTTGCGGATGTCGGCGCCAACCTCAATTCGATGATCTCGATTGCGTCCTCGGCCCCGAAGACGGTTTGGACGCCCTACTATTGGTATCCGCAAGGCGACAATAATCCGGTCTCGCAGGTGGTCTACAAGCTCGCCGCCGAGCGGACGGGGTCTGCCAACCCCTACGGTTTTATCGCTCTGGCGCATGACGCTGTTATCGCGATTGCGCAAGCCGCCAAGTCCGCCAACTCCCTCGAGACCAAGGCACTGATCGCCGCATTAGAAGTCGGCAACGCGATGGGAGCTGCAGGACCGATCGTCTTCCGCAAGGCCGATCACACCTACGTGGGCCAGATGTGCTTTATCAATTTCGGGGCGGACGCAAGCGCAAAGGATGGCGTCAAGGTGGCTGACGTCGTGCGCATGCCTTCAAGCGAATACATGGAACCTCCTACGCCTGGCCAAAAATACGTGGTTGAGTAATCAGAGGGAGAGCGACTGCCAAGTGTCTGTTCTATTTAAATAACCATCCCCCGGCTTTGCCGGGGGATGGTTATTTTGGTTGCAGATTGACTTTACAACACACCAATCTTGGCACTCGATGCCGCTACCGGGAAGTGGGAAGTCGCTTTCATTCGTTAGCGGAAAGGTTAGATGGCGCCTTGCTCCTTGAGGAGCCAAAACTGACGACGAGCTGACCATCCATCGAGAAAAGGCCCTCCCTCGTCACCTTCCAGCCGTGCGCCTCGCGGTCCCAAGCCTTCGCATCAGGCCCGGACGCGCGTATCCTGAATTTCTCAACCTTGGCCGTCGAGGTGCGCGGAAAATCGGTCACGATCTCGATGAAGCGCGGGATCATGAAGTACGGCATGTACCTCGAGCAGTGCACGAGCAGGTCTTCAGGTTCGATCGTCTGGCCCTGGCGGGGGACCACCAGTACCCAGACTTCGTCCTCGCCGATTTCAGAGGCAGTGGGGACGGCCACGGCCTCGGAAACGGCGGGATGCTTCGAAACGAGCGACTCGACCTCGAAGGATGAGATGTTCTCTCCGCGGCGACGTATCGAATCGCTGACACGATCATCGAAGTAATAAAAACCGTCGGCATCCGCATGGCCACGGTCGCCCGTATGGAGCCACAGGTTCCGCCACGTTTTCACGGTTCTTTCTGGCATGCCGATATAGCCGGAACCGATGAGGAAGGGACGCTTGGGGCGCACGACAATTTCGCCTGACGTGCCCACGGGCACTGGGTTGTCGTCAGCGTCAACGATCTGCACTTCGTAATAAGGACCAGGGCGTCCGCAGGAGTTCGGCCGGTAAGCGTCACTGACGCTGCGGAACAAGGACAAGCCACCTTCGGTGGAACCGTACACCGTAGTGACCGTGCAACCGAATCGGCGCTCCAGCTCCTTGTGGATGTCGGCGGGGTCCGGTACCGCGTAGATCGTGCGGATCGTAGTCTTCGCATCGTCGGCCATCTCGGGCCGGGAAACCAGCATGTTGCAGATGCCACCCACACCCATGAAGTTGGTGACACCGTGCGCTCGCACCTCGTGCCAAAAGGTGGAGATGCTTAGACGCGGTTGCAGCAGCATGCGTCCGCCACAGGCCAGTGTCGCGATCGTCAGGAACTTGGCGGCACAATGGAAGAAGGGGAGAAAGTTCATGAGGACGTCATCACTGCAAAGATCGTTGATCTCCGCATAGATCAGTCCGCCTCCCGTGAGGCAATGATGGGATAGCATGACGCCCTTGGATGTCCCCGTAGTGCCGGAAGTGAAGATGATGCAGGTGACATCGTCATAACGCGGAAGCAAAGTGAGGTTGCTCTCGTCATTGGGCGCCAGCAGGCTTGCCAAGTGCTGGCCACGCGGGGGCAGCGCCGATGCACGTCCAGGCGCTGCGAAAACCTGTTTGAATTGAGCAAAGCCGAAGGATGCCTCATCGACGGTGTCGATGAACCTGTCATCGAGGATGCAAGCCGTGGCCTGGCAGGTATGGAGGACGTGCTTCAGAACGTCTCCGCGATAGGCGGTGTTGATCGGCACCTCGACAGCACCGACCTTCGACAGCGCCATCCACAGGTACATGTATTCAGCCGAGGTATCCATGAAGACGGCGACATGCGTCCCGGTCGTGATGCCGGCTTCCTGAAGATTGCGAGCCATGCGGTTCGCCATCCGGTTGCAATGGCCGAGTGTGAAAGACTCGTTCTGAAAGCTGAAAAACAAGGCATCCGGCGCCTCGGCCGCGCGGCGCTCGAGCAGCCGGTGCGTCAGGACTTCCGAAGGAGCCATCCTGTTCAAGTAGTCCATCTGTTGTCTCCTCTTCAGGCTACTGCTGCGCACGCTCGCAGGCTTGCAGTCGAGTGCTTGCTGCATTTTTTCCGTTCAGGACTCAGGTCAAGTTTCCTCATTTCAACACCCCATTTCGTTGCTGTTGCATGCGCTATTCATCAGAGTAGATGCCGTATTTTTTAATTTTATGTATGTCTTGTTGTACTGTCAATAGTCTTTGTTTTTGTAAATTTGAATTGACTACGCCAACTAGCACTGCTACAGTACATGCCTAATATCCTGTATTTAGACTTTCTTTAATTACATTTTCCTGAGGCGGAAGAATTAAAAGATGCTCAACTTCACCTTCGATCTGAATCCGAAGCGTCAGCAAATTGTGGACGCCTCGGGCTGCAGTTCTGGCTTCATTTTTGAATATCTTGGCCGACTCATGGTTGACCGTGCGACAAGACCTGACGTCAACACCATCCTCATGTACTTCGCGCTGTCAGCGACTTCGCTTGCCAGCGCTGTCAACGGTCTGCTCAAGCTGCTGGATGAGATCAGTCCGCCCAAGCCATTGGTGGGGCGGTTGCTTTCCTCTGGTGCCGCCGATCGCGACATGATCTTTGGGCGGGCACAGGCTGAACTCGAATCGCGCGGTTTTTCGCTGCTTAGCCAATCTCTTCGGGTCATGTCGCCGCTTCTCAAGGTGGTGATGGGAGTTCCAATCCACCTGTCGGACCTACGCTGACATAAGCGCGACTATTACAAACATCCAGCCAAAACGGAGCAACCTTGAACACAACCGAGACAACATCTACAAACCCAGCAACTGATGAACTGCTGGTCGATCGCAAGGGCGAAGTCGTGCGCCTCACGATCAATCGCCCCCATCGGCGTAATGCACTGACCGAAGGGGTGCTGATAGTGGCATTTTTAGCCTCGGACCTGGCGAGCTACGTGAATAGGTGTTGCGTGCCAGTTGATGGCGAATTCTCGATCAATTGAAAATTCGTCTACCGTAAACAGAATGATCTCTCTAGACTGGAAACCTATGAGTTCATAAGATGGTCAACGCTGATGTTGACTTGTGATGCTGACATTAATGGTTGAGCCAGTCAGTACGCAATGCAACGAAGATTCTTCGGCATGCTGGGATGCGACTGATTTCCGTTTGGCTCATTTCTAATGGGGCTATCGATTTCGGAATAATTCCACCTAAATTACCTAAACCAAGGAGTGAATATGATTAATGTGCGTGATTCAATGCGACGTTCTGCAAATTGGCATCGGGACAAACTCGCAATTATCAGCGGCGATCGCCACTTGACCTTTGGCGAGGCATGGGATCGTGGGCTTCGCCTCGCAAATGCACTTTTGGATCTCGGGCTTAAGCCTAAGGACAAAGTGGCAGTCTTGGAAGAGAACTGTCTGGAAGCCTCTGATTTTCTGATCGGAACTACGATCGGCAACTTCATCCGTGTTCCGCTGTACAAGAAAAACGCGCCCGAAGCCCATGCCCACATGATCCGAAACACAGGCTGCAAGGCCTTGGTTGTGGATGCAAAACATTTGCACGAAGTCGCGGGTATCAAGGAAGCCGTTCCCAGTCTTCAGCACATCATCATCCGGGATGAGAATTACGAGAGTTGGCTGGCTTCGCACGATAACCGGGATCCCAATCCCGAGATCGCCCTGGATGACTACCACGTGATCCGCCACTCTGGCGGAACCACGGGTCTACCCAAGGGCATGGGTTTTACTCACCGCGCATGGATGAATATGGAGCGTGACTGGACTTATCGGCTTCCAACCATGGAGGAAGGCGATTGTTGCGTTCACGTCGGTCCGATCTCACACGGCTCAGGTTTTCTCTTTTTGCCACTGTGGATCTCCGGTGGCTATAACATTCTCGAATCAAAATTCGAGGTAGGACGCGTGCTTGATCTGTTGTCGGAGCACGGCGGTTATATGTTTGCCGTCCCAACCATCATTAGCGACCTCGTCGCGGAAGCCGATAACCTGAATCGAGATTTCACGAAGCTAAAGGCAATTGTGATTGGCGGATCTCCGATGCTTCCTCAGACAGCTCTCAAGGCGCGCAGAGTGTTTGGCGACGTGCTCCATCAGATGTATGGACAAACCGAAGCCACGCCCGTGGTCTGGATGACTTCAAGGGAGTGGTTCAGCAACATAGCGGGATCTGAACCGCTCGTGGCAGCTGGCAAGATCATGCCGTTTGCCCGAGTTGAAATCCGCGATGAGAATAATCAGCCGGTAGAGGCGGGTGCAGTCGGTGAACTTGCTCTCCAGACAGATGGTCAAATCAGCGAAATCTGGGATGCGCCAGAATTGACCAAGCAGCGGATTGTCGACGGTTGGATCCTAACCGGCGACGTCGGTCGGATCGACGAAAACGGTTACCTGTACCTCTCGGACCGCAAGGATGACCTGATCATCTCCGGCGGCTTCAATATTTGGCCGGCAGAGCTTGAGCTCGTTATCGGTGACCTTCCACAGGTACGTGAAGTCGTAGTAGTGCGGGCGCCACACAAACGTTTTGGCGAAACGCCGGCCGCCGTTATCGTGTTACACGAAGGTGCCAGCCTTCAGGAAAGCGAAGTGATAGAAACCTGCGAGAAGCGGCTCGGGAAGCTGAAGCGGCCCTCCATTGTCGTCTTCCGTGAGCAACTCCTGCCGCGTACGCCGGTTGGTAAAATTCGTCGTAATGAGGTCAGAAAAGAGTTCTGGAGCGGGTCGGGATTCACGATGGGGGGTAGCTAATGCGAATGTCGTCTTCCGCGATCAGCCCCTTCCGCGTACCCCGGCTGGGACGATATTCCTCAATGAGTTCAGAAATGAGTTGTGGGCCGGATCGGGATCCAGGATGGGGACATCGGAAAGTCGGCGGACTGAATTCGGGCAATCAACGTAGTGCTAACGTACAGCCATGGATGCAAGGGTTCAGAAGACTGCAGCGATCAGAATTGAAAACAAATAATTTTGTGGTTAGCCATGATCTAGGATCGTCAGACAGCTATATGTTTCCACAACTTATCATTGTGCCTACACTGGTTTTAACGACCCGAATATCACGTGGAGCAGTAACAGTTTTTATCATAAAAACTATGAATCGGTCCAAAGTTAGGTCATGGCATTTCGCACGTCACCGCATGCTTGGAAAAATGGTATTTGGAGGTTTCGGATGTCGGTAGCCGTTGTATCTGGTATTGGTGAAGTATCGCCGTCCCGGAGGTCCGGCAAGAGCGTCGAAACGCTGATACTGAGTGCGATTTCTGGAGCTTTGGCGGACGCAGGCCTTCGAGGCTACGACATTGATGCCGTTGTCACTGAAAGCAGTCTGACGCCCTCGATGGCGCCGCTGGATCGCATTGGGGCTGCCGCAGGTCTCATAAACGTCCGGATGGCGTTGCAATCTACGCCCGTTGGGGCGGGTATTTTGTCGGCGGTAGGCACGGCATTTGAGTTAGTTTCCAACAACAAGGCGGATCATTGCTTGGTCTACTTCGGAGTCGACTGGGGCACGACGCCAAGTGGACCAACCGAGTATCACGAGCGCATGCCGGCGAAAAAGTTGGTGGAACATCCGGCGGGTTTTGCGGGAGCACCGTTGTATTTCGCGGCGGCGGCCATGCGCTACCAGTATGTCTATAACCTTTCTGACAGCGAATTACAGGATATGCTCTGGAGCGTCGTGGAGTCCACGTTGGTGAATGCGTCGCGCAATCCTTGCGCCCAAAATGGCAGGGTGCTGAGCAAGGAAGAGTATCTTAACAAAGCGTTCATAGCGGAGCCTTTGAGATCGGCGGACTGTAGTTTGCTAAGTGATGGCGCGGTAGCAATCATCATATCCAGACGGGATAAGACCAAGGTGCGCAACGTGCCGGTGACCTTGGAGGGGTGGGCCTATGACATGGAATCCATCCCCGACATGGACTTCTACACCCAGAGCCCTTGGCTCCCGCGCTTGCCTGCTGCATCTCGGGCATCTGGCAGGGCCTTTCAAGCGGCCTCGCTCACTCCGCAAGATATTGATGTCTACGAAATCTATGACTGCTTTTCCATTGCGGTTGTACTGCAACTTGAGGCGATCGGACTGTGCGAGCCGGGTGAAGGGCGGTACTTGTGCGCGAACGGCGCATTGCGATTCGATGGCAGACTGCCTACGAATACCCACGGTGGGCTGATGGGCCACGGCTACCTGCTCGGCGCTGGGCATGTAGTAGAGGCAATCCGCCAGTTGCGCCACGAAGCTGGTGAAAGGCAAGTTCGCGCTGCGCGTACAGCATTTGTGGGTGCAGGGCCTGGCCGCCAATACACCGCACTGATCTTCGGACGGATGGATGGATAAGGATAGCTTATGCGTGATCTAGAAAACGTGTGGAGCGAAAACCTGCAAAAAGGTATTTTGCAAATTCCGACTTGTCAGCACTGCCGATCATGGAATTGGTATCCCTTGCCGGCCTGTCGTTCTTGTCAAAGCACGGATTTTTTCTGGAACGAGGTTGAATTGATCGGCACCCTATTCAGTTGGACCAGGGTTCACCGTCGATTTACCAACTTTGACATTGCCGTCCCTTACGTGGTCGGCCTTGTGGAGATGGCGGAGGCGCCTACTGTCAGGATCCCGGCACGACTGCAGGCTGGTTCGGGTGCGCAGCCGATTATTGGTGACGATGTCACGCTGACAGCGGCTTGTGATGAAGGAGGATGGCATTGGGTGTTCAATCTGCGACAAAAGTAGAATGAATTTCACCCAGTGCATGTCCTGGCGCATTCTCCCGCGCTGTGGCGCGGCATCGCCGGGCTCCATCTGGCAGCACCAGGCATCCCCAGCGAAGCAGAGTACGTGGCGATTTACGCGAAAGCGACCGGGCGGAACCCGTCAGAGCATTGGGATTTCTATCTCGCCTACAACACCTGTTTCTGATGGCGGCCATCCTGCTCGGCATTGCACAGCGCGCCGCCGATGTCAATGCCGCAACTGATGACTCAGTGGAAACCGGCTACAAGGCTATTCCGTTATCGGAAATTGGCCGGAAATTAGCTCAAAGATATGCGGCAAGGAAATAGGGATATTTGCTGTCCAAGCCAGCATACCAGTTCACATGTCGATTGATGGAAACCGTTTGCCGAATCTTTGAACGCTGTCTTTGAGTAGTTCGTATCTTAATTTTTTTAAAAGAGTGGAGATTGTGATGAATAGAGAAGTAGTCGTTGTCAGCGGTGTGCGCACCGCCATTGGTACCTTTGGCGGCAGCCTCAAGGACACGCCGCCCACCGAACTGGCCGCGCTGGTGGTGCGCGAGTCGCTGGCGCGCGCCGGCGTCGAGGGCAAGGATGTCGGCCATGTGGTGTTCGGCCATGTCGTCAACACCGAGCCCAAGGACATGTATTTGTCGCGCGTGGCGGCCATCAACGGCGGCTGCGCCGAGGGCACGCCCGCTTTCAACGTCAACCGCCTGTGCGGCTCCGGCCTGCAGGCCATCATCTCGGCCAGCCAGTCGATCCTGCTGGGTGATGCCGACATCGCCATCGGCGGCGGCGCCGAGAACATGAGCCGCGGCCCCTATGCCAGCCTGGCCACGCGCTTCGGCGCGCGCATGGGCGACACCAAGATGATCGACATGGTGGTCGGCGCGCTGCATGACCCGTTTCACACCGTCCACATGGGCGTGACCGCCGAGAACATCGCCGCCAAATGGGGCATCACGCGTGAAGACCAGGATGCGCTGGCCGTTGAAAGCCACAACCGCGCCCAGAAGGCGATTGAAGCCAGCTATTTCAAGGACCAGATCGTCCCGGTCATGCTCAAGAGCCGCAAGGGCGAGGTCGCCTATGACCTGGATGAGCATTACCGCCCGAACTGCACGATGGCCGACATGGCCAAGCTCAAGCCCGTGTTCATCAAGGAAAACGGCACCGTCACCGCTGGCAACGCCTCGGGCATCAACGACGCCGCTGCGGCCGTGGTGCTGATGGAAGCCGGCGTGGCCAAGGCGCGCGGTCTCAAACCGCTGGCACGCCTGGTCGCCTATGCGCACGCTGGCGTGGACCCGAAATACATGGGCATCGGCCCGGTGCCCGCCACGCAGCTGGCGTTGAAGAAAGCCGGCCTCACGGTCAATGACCTGGATGTGATCGAGGCCAATGAAGCCTTTGCCGCCCAGGCCTGCGCCGTCAGCCGTGACCTCGGGCTGGACCCGGCCAAGGTCAACCCCAACGGCTCGGGCATTTCGCTAGGTCATCCTGTTGGTGCCACAGGTGCGCTGATTACCGTCAAGGCAATCTATGAATTACAGCGAATTGGAGGTCGCTACGCGCTGGTGACGATGTGTATTGGTGGCGGGCAGGGAATCGCCGCGATTTTTGAGCGTTTGTGAGTGCAATCCAAGTCGGCGATTGCTTACTTACTGACCTTACGCAGCCGCCTGCCATTGCTGAAGTTCAGCATAGGCACTGCGCGATGCGTTGATGAGAAGCTTGAGCCTCAGGGCAAAGGGGTTGATCCTGGTCTTGATGCTCAAGCACTGGAGCTTGAACACCGCGTAAATGAGGGTCGGCCGGGATTCCGACGAAATCCGGCGCTTTTCAAGCCAAGCTGTTGTTCTGATTGGTAAAAGTGCCTGTGTGGCACGACTGTAAGCCGCAGTCGTGACTCGGCCGGACTGCTGAGCGCTAAGGCCCAGCCTGCTCTGCGCGGTGGCGCTTGACGATGGCCAGCACCGTGTTCTTGCTGATGCCCAGGCGCAGTCCGACCTCCCGGTACGACTGCCCGGCAGCCACCAGTTCAAGCGCACGCTTTTGATGGCGATCGGCCTTGACGCGCTGGCCGGGCTGGCGCCCGAAGCGCACGCCGCGCGCTTGCGCCGCCGCAATGCCTGAGCGCACGCGCTCGCGCAGCAGATCCCGCTCGAATTCGGCCAGGACGGACATGAGCGAGGCGATGAGCTTGCCTTGCGGCGTGCCCAGATCGAACTGCAGGCCTGTCTGGGCAATCAGCGAAATGCCCCACGCCTGGAGTTCGCCCAGCGTGTGAAACAGATCGATCGTCGAGCGGCCCCAGCGGGTCAGCTCGGTGACCAGGACCACATCGACATCGCGCGCCTGGGCCAGCGCCATGACCTTCTTGCGCTGGGCGCGATCATCCCTGGCGCCCGAGGCCGTTTCCTTCCAGACCCCCACGACGTCAAAGCCCGCCTTCACGGCAAACGCCAGCAGATCGGCCTCCTGGCGCCCGCAGGTCTGGTCGGCCGTGGAAACCCGGCAGTAAATGGCCGCTCGCTGTCCCAATTGAATCCTTCGCGCAAAACCACCCGCCAGAGCGCATGCTGTCGTGGCAGAATATCGGTCCAAATAAAGTATAGGTTAAATGGGATGATGCACATGCTGCTTGGCGATTTTGCTACCCGGCACACGCCGTGAGCAGCATTCACGAAACCGCCTACCCTCGCTTCAAGCCCGAGATCACACCGCGCGAACTCGCCGACGTCTACACGCCCTCCCAAGAGGAACAGGCCTTCGCCCGTCGTCAGGGCCGCACGGTCCGGGGCCGTCTGGCCGTATTGGTTCTCGTCAAGACGGCGCAGCGTCTGGGCTACTTCGTCAAGCTGGCCGAGGTTCCGCCCAGCATTGTTGCCCATATCGCCACTTGCCTGGCGACGAAACCTCTGGCGAAGATCGAAATGCGCGATTTCGATCTGGACAGCGAGCGCCAGCGCCTGCTCGAACAGGTGCGCCGGTTCCTCGGCATTCAGGCTGTCACTGGCGCCACCACCGGCGTCATCGAATCGGCGGCCCGGGAAGCGGCCCAGACCAAGCACGAACTGGCCGACATCATCAACGTGGTGATCGAGCAGCTGGTCCGGCAGCGTTTCGAGCTGCCAGGATTCAGTACCTTGTTCCGCACGGCGCGCCGCATTCGCGCGCAAGTCAATGACGAGTCGTTCAGCATGCTGTCTGCCGCGCTATCGCCAGCGCTCAAACATGAAATCGACGACTTGTTCATGGTCAACGCTGGGGCCACATCGGGCTGGCTCAGGCTCAAACGCGAGCCCAAAAAACCGACGAACCCTGAAGTGCGGGCCTATCTGGAGCACCTCGCATGGCTGAAGGCCTGGGTGGCCCGCCTTCCGGCCATCGACCACATTGCGGCGCCAAAACTCCATCAGTACGTGCTTGAGGCGCGCGCGCTGGACGCGGCGGACATCAAGGCGACCAAACCGGCCAAGCGCTACGCGCTGGCCGTGGTGCTGATTCATGCCCAATTGCGCCAGGCGCTGGACGATGCCGCGGACATTTTGCTGCGCAAAGTGCGAAAGCTGCACGCCACGGGCGCCGAGCAACTGGAGCGCTATTTCACCGAGCATCGCCTGCGGGCGGAAAAACTCATCGCCACGCTGCGCGACGTGCTCAAGGCCTTCGAGGCGGGTGCCATGGATGCCGAGCGCGGCGGGCGAATCGCCAGCGCCATCGAGGGCGAGTCGGCACAGTTGCTGGCGCAATGCGACGAGCACATGGCTTACGCCGCCGACAATTACTTTCCCTTCATGATGGCGTCCTACCAGGCGCAGCGCCCGCTGCTGCTCAACTGCTTGAGCCTCTTGGCACTGGCCTCGACGCACAGCGACCAGACGCTGGTGCAGGCGATTGCCTTTGTGCTGCAGCACCGCAGCAGCCATAAAGAGCACTTGCCCGTGGACGAGGCAGCGCTCGGCCTGCAATGGCTGCCGGACAAATGGCGGCGAATCGTCGTTCAGGAAAACGAACAAGGCAAGCCTGCCAGCGTTCACCGCAAGTATTTTGAATTGTGCGTGCTCTCGGAAGTGACGCGCGAGCTCCAGTCCGGTGACCTGTATGTCCGCCACAGCGAACAGTACGGTGACTACCGCGAACAACTCATCGGCTGGGACACGTTCGAGTCTCAGGTGGCCGACTACGGCGCCATGCTGGCGTTGCCGACAGAGGCGGGCGCTTTCGTCGCGCAGCTCAGGCAGCGTTTGATGGACACGGCCGAGCGGGTCGATGGCGCCTTTCCCGACAATGAGCATGCCGCCTTTGTCGGAGAGGAGCTGGTCATCCGCAGGCATTCGAAAGAAGCCGCGTCTGCCGCGTTGTTGCGGGTGGATCAACAGCTCGCCGCCCGGCTGGCACCGAAGAACATTCTGGACATCCTGGTCGAAGGTGAGCGCTGGCTCGATCTGCACAAGCTGTTTGGCCCCTTGTCCGGCTTTGAAGGCAAGATCGACAATCCCAGGCTGCGGTTTGTCACCACGCTGTTTTGCTACGGGTGCAACCTGGGCCCCACGCAAACGGCCCGGTCGGTCAAGGATCTGAGCCGCAAGCAGGTCGCCTGGCTGAATTTGCACCACATGACCGAGGAGCGGCTGGAAAAAGCCTTGGTGCAGGTCATCAACGCCTACAACAAGTTCCTGTTGCCCAAATACTGGGGAAGCGGCGAGACTGCTTCCGCCGACGGCACCCAGTGGAACCTGTACGAGCAAAATCTGCTGGCTGAAAGCCACATCCGCTACGGTGGCTACGGCGGCATCGGCTACTACCATGTCTCGGACAGGTACATCGCGCTGTTCAGCCACTTCATTCCCTGCGGCGTCTACGAGGCGGTCTACATTCTCGATGGGCTCATCAAGAACGAGTCCGACGTGCAGCCCGATACGGTGCATGGCGACACCCACGCGCAGAGCACGCCGGCCTTCGGCCTGGCCTATCTGCTGGGCATCCGGCTGATGCCCAGGATTCGCCAGCTCAAAAAGCTGGTGTTCTTCCGGCCCGACAAGAAAACCCGCTACCGGCACATCGACGCGCTGTTTGGCGAAAGCATCGACTGGTCGCTGATTTCAACCCACCTGCCGGACATGCTGCGCGTCGCCTTGTCGATCAAGGCGGGAAAGATTACGCCTTCGGCACTGCTGCGCCGCCTGGGCACGGCCAGCCGTAAGAACAAGCTCTACTTTGCCTTTCGCGAGCTCGGGCGGGTCGTTCGAACCCAGTTCCTGCTGGACTACATCGGGGACGTGGAGCTGCGCCGCACGATTCACGCGGCCACCTGCAAGAGCGAGGAGTTCAACCAGTTCACCAAGTGGCTGTTCTTTGGCGGCGAGGGCGTCATTGCCCAGAACGTGCGGCACGAGCAACGCAAGGTCATCAAGTACAACCAGCTGGTGGCCAACCTGGTCATCCTGCACAACGTGGAGGCGATGACCCGGGTGCTCAAGGAGATTCAGGCCGAGGGATTTGTCGTTAACGCGGCTGTCCTTGGCGGCCTGGCGCCCTACCGGATCGAGCACATCAATCGATTTGGCGATTACTCTTTGGACCTGGAGCGGCAGGTGCCACCCATGCAGTTCGAGACGATTCTTATTTGAAATCAATCGGTTACGTCAAAAAACGCCGGATTCCGTCCGAATCCCGGCCGACCCTCAGCATGGCCGGTTTGCGGCCCGCGCGGTCGGCGTAGGCGCCGATCAGCACGCCGCCCAGTGGCCGCGACACGAAGCCCACGCCGAAGACGGCCACCGACAGCAGCAGGCTGCCCAGGGGTGTCGAAGCCGGGAAAAAGGCCCGGCCGATGTAGACCGCGAAAAACGCATAGGTGACGAAGTCATAGAACTCCAGCGCATTGCCCGCGACGGTGGCGGCGACGATGCGCTTGGAGATGGCCGGCGGCCCGGCCTCTAGTGCGCGATGCTGGCGGTGCCGGACCCCTGCGGAATCGGCGGCAGGAAAGGTGATGGTGGTCATGGAGATTTCTCGTGTTGAGGTGAAAATTCGGCCAGGGCGGCGTGACAGGGCTGCGCCTCGGCTGTAGGGGCCGGGGCGGCTGAGGTGGGAGAAGCAGGAAAAGTGGGCTGAGGCGGTCAAGCCTCAGGAAAGTCAAGCCTCAGGAAGGCTGGGACTGCAGGCCCGATGGCACGCCAGCGGCGGGAGCGTGTGCACCACAGGCTTGCACGATCACGGTAGAGACCATGTCGGCGGTGACGGCTGACAGCGTCCAGCCGAGGTGACCATGGCCGGTGTTGTAAAATACATTGGCACGGCGCCCGCGCCCCACGCGCGGCATCATGTTGGGCATCATCGGGCGCAGGCCGGCCCAGGGCACCACCTGCTGCGTGCTCACGCCAGGAAAGCACTGGTTGACCCAGTCGACCAAGGGCTTGATGCGGTCGGCCCGGATGTCCTTGTTGCAGCCGTTGAACTCGGCCGTGCCGGCCACGCGCAGGCGATCGAGCCCCAGGCGGCTGGTGACCAGCTTGGTTTCGTCATCGAGCAGGCTCACGGTGGGGGCGGCCTGCTGGCTTTGCGCGTCGGGCAGGTTGACGGTGATTGAATACCCCTTGACCGGATAGATGTTGACACGGTCACCGAGCTGGGCGGCAAAGTCGCGGCTGGTCACGCCAGCGCATACCACCAGGCCATCGAAGCGGTGGGTCCTGGGGCCCTCACTCCCGTCCACGGTGACGCTGGCAGTCTTACCGTCGCTGCGCAGGGACAGCACGTCCTGCCCGTACAGGCAGTGCACGCCCAGGCGCGCGATGGCCGCGGCCAGGCCGACGGTGAACTTGTGAATGTCGCCGGTGGCGTCGCTCTCGGTGAAGTAGCCGCCGTAGTAAGCGCCGGCCAGCGTCGGTTCGATGGCGCGCATCTCGGCCGGCGTGACCGCCCGGCGCGCCAGGCCGCCGGCGGCCAGCAGTTTTGACACTTCCCCGGCGTGGTCAAAGCCTTTCTTGTCGCGGTAGATATGGAGGATGCCGTGCTTTTTCAGGTCGAAGTCCACGCCTTCGGCCTCGGCCCAGGCAAACAGGTGCTCGCGCGCCGCCACGGCCAGGCGGGTGGTCTCGATGGTGTTTTGCCGGTAGTTCGCCATGTTGCCAATGAATTCGGCAAACCACGACAGCTTGTGCCAGCTGGGCTTGGGGTTGACCAGCAGCGGGGCATCGCCTTTGAGCATCCACTTCAGGCCCTTGACGATGGTCGACCAGTGGTTCCAGACCTCGGCGTTGGACGCCGACAGCTGGCCGCCGTTGGCAAACGACGTTTCCATGGCCGCATAGCGGTGTTTCTCGAACAAGGTGACGGCAAAGCCGCGCTTGGCCAGGGCATAGGCGGTGGTGACACCGGTGATGCCCCCGCCGATGACTGCGATTGATTTCATGATGACAGGCTTCCAACAGGTCGTGGCGACGTGGCACGCTGCGCACCATGCGCAACGCACGCCCCCTCTGTTTTGACCTGAGAGATTCACGCCCCCCACTGCGGGTGGGATGCGCTTGCTCCTGCGGTGTGCCGACTGACAAAGTGCGGCAGCTCTTCAGAGTTCTATGATCCGATCGGTCCTTTTGCCTGAGAGTTTCCGGGGCGGTTGCTCCTTCGGCGCCGCTGGAGCATGCCAGCGGTCTCTCCCGATCAGTTCTTGGCACAAGGCCAAAGACTCTTTCATTAAAGCACAAAGCGTGCCATGAATTTTTCCTGTTAATACCGTCATTGACGCAATACTGTGCACGCTTTCAGGGCAGCGACAGAAAAAAACAGTGCGCCAATGATTTCATTGTGGCAAATATCAAGGCAGGTCGGGACACGACGCTGACGGGTCCCGTCCATCATGCGGATAATTTGCTTGCATGGGCATTGTGCAAGGAAGCGGGCCGCGCGTTGGCCCTATGCACCTTCGTGGTGGCGTTCATGGCCTTGTTCGGCAGCGGCCAGCAGGTCCTGAAAAACCCGCATGCACGATCAAGCCGCGCAAGGACTTGGGCTGCTTCCTTGACGCGCGGTGTCTGTGCTTTATTTTTATTTCTCATCATGAGACCGCCCTAAATCCATGCCCTTTCCTGTCGGTGAACAACCTTCGTGGTGCGTGGCTGGCCAGGTCATCGACAGAACCAAAGGCGCCCATGCTAAGCACACCAACAAGAACGGCGCCCTCGGGCGCCGTTCTTTCAAGCCACTGCGGCGGGCTTAGACCAGAAAGCGTTGCGCCAGCAGCGCCCAGTAGGCAGCGCCGATGGGCAGGTTCGCGTCGTTGAAGTCGTAGCCGGGGTTGTGCACCATGCAGGCGCCGGCGCTGTCGCCATCGCCGTTGCCGATGAACAGGTAACTGCCGGGCACGCGCTCGAGCATGAAGGCGAAATCTTCACTCGCAGGCAAGGCCGGGCCCTGCAAGGTCACCTGCTCAGCGCCGACCAGTTCCAGAGCGATCTCGCGGGCGAAGGCGGTTTCCACGGGCGTATTGACCAGCACCGCGTAGCCGGGCCGCCAGTCGATCTGCGCCGTGACCTCAAAGCTTTCGGCCTGCGCGGTGATCAGCGCCTTGATACGCTGCTCGAGCTTGCTGCGAACTTCGCGGTCGAGCGCACGCACGCTGATCTCCAGCGTCGCGCTTTGCGGAATCACGTTGTTGGCCTGGCCGGCGTGCAGCGCGCCCACAGTGACCACGGCCATCTGCAGCGGGTCGATGTTGCGCGAGACGACGGTCTGCAGCGCCATCACGATGCTGGCAGCGGCCACGACGGGGTCCACCGCGCGGTGCGGCATGGCGCCATGGCCGCCCACGCCCGTGAGCGTGACGGTGGCGTAGTCGGACGAGGCCATGGCCGCGCCTTCGCGCAGCACCAGCCGGCCCTGGGGAACGCCGGGCATGTTGTGCATCGCGAAGATTGCGTCGCAGGGGTATTGGTCGAACAGGCCGTCGTCCATCATCCGTAGGGCGCCGCCGCCGCCTTCCTCGGCCGGTTGGAAGATCAGGTTCAGTGTGCCGGAAAAGTCACCCTGCTCGGCCAGGTGCTGCGCGGCGGCCAGCAGCATGGCGGTGTGGCCGTCGTGGCCGCAGGCATGCATCACGCCGGCATGGCAGCTGGCGTGCGGCAAGCCGGTGGCTTCGTGAATCGGCAGCGCGTCCATGTCGGCGCGCAGCCCGAGCCGGCGCTGGCCGTCGCCGCGCACCAATTGACCCACCACGCCGGTGCCGCCCAGGCCGCGTTCAACCGCATAGCCCCAGCTTTGGAGCTTTTCGGCCACCAGGGCCGAGGTGCGATGCTCGTCGAACGCCAATTCGGGGTGGCGGTGGATGTCGCGCCGCAGGCTGATGAACGCATCGGCCTGCGCGTGAAGTTCTTCAAGAAGTGTATTCATGGGTAAATCCGAAGGCGGTTCACTGCGGTTGCAGGTTGATCAACTTGGCGATGGCGCGGTAGCGCGCGGTCTCGGCCTCGAAGAACTTGCCTGACTCGGCCAGCGACATCGGCGGCGACACCTGCGAGGCTTGCCCGGCCAGCTGCGAGCGCACGGCCGGGTCCTGCAGCGTCACGCCGATTGCTTTGTGCAGCTGTTGAACCACGTTTTCAGGCGTGTTTTTTGGCACCATCAGGCCGCTCCAGATCTTGTACACGAAGTTTTTCAGCTCCTTGCCTTCGCTGGCGGTGGGCACGTTCTTGAGCAACTCGGAGCGCTGCGCGCCGAGCTGGCCGATCACCTTGAGCCGGCCTTGCTCTGCCAGCGCGCCCATGCCGGCGCTGTACACCAGCACGGCAAAATCGACCTGCCCGCCGCCGATGTCCTGCAGCAAAGGCGCATTGCCCTTGTAGGGCACATGCGTCAGGGTGACGCCGGCAACTTTTTGCGCATTCTCGAGGATCAGGTGGTAGAGCGAACCAATCCCCACGCTGCCGTAGCTCAGCGGCTTGTCGGCCGACTTGCGCGCCAGCGCGATCAACTCATCAATAGTGTTGACCGGCAGGTCCTTGCGCACGACAAACACCATGACCGACTCCGCCACCGGCGCCACCAGGCGAAAGTCCTCGGTCTTGAGCTTGACGGCCGCGTTGGCCAGCGGCGACAGGATCACCTCGTTCGGCGAACCCTGGAACAAGTAGTAGCCGTCAGCGGGCGCGGCCAGCACCTTTTGCGCGGCCAGCGCACCGGCGACGCCGCCCAGGTTTTCCACGATCACCGGCTGGCCCAGCGCCTTGCCCAGCGGCACGGTGAAGATGCGCGCAATCGAATCGGACGGGCCGCCCGCGGGATAGGGAACCATCAGGTTGACCGGCTTGGTCGGGTAGGTCTGGGCGATGGCGCCGGTAACCAGCAGCACGCCAGCCAGCAGGGCGCCAAATGTCTTGAATGCGTTCATGGGGTGTTTCCTTGGAAAGAACGTGGAGTGATGCACCGCCTGAATGCTAAAGACCCCAAATCAATGTGTCCAATGCATTGTTTTTGTGATTACTATTCATATTACTCATTCAAGTACCGCCCTCATGAACCTCAAACACCTGGAACACCTGCTGGCCGTGGCCGACACCGGCTCGTTTAGCCGCGCCGCCGAGCAGCAGCACCTCACGCAGTCAGCCCTGAGCCGCAGCATCCAGACCCTGGAAGATGACCTGGGCGCGCGCCTGATCGACCGCACGGGCAAGCGCAATGAACTCACGCCGCTGGGCCAGGCCGTGGCCGTGCGCGCCCGGCGCATGGTGTTCGAGGCGGCCGAGCTGCGCCGCAGTGCCGAGTTGCTCAAGCAAGGCGACCTGGGCACCATCCGCATCGGCCTGGGTTCCGGACCGGGGGCGATGCTGATGACGCCGTTCCTGATTCACATGGCTAGGTACCATCCGGGCGTGCATGTCAGCATGTCGCCCGGCGCGACCGAGTTGCAGCTGATGCAGCTGCGCCAGCGCTCGCTCGACGCGCTGGTGATCGACGTGCGCCGCATCGCCCCGGCCCCCGACCTGACCATCGAAATCATAGGCGAACTGCGCACCGGCTTTGTCTGCCGCACGGGCCACCCTTTGCTCAAGACTGGCAAGCCCATGTTTTTTGACGACATCCTGCGCTACCCGCTGGCCTCAGTACCACTGAGTGCGGAAATCGCGCATATCCTGGTCAACCTCTTCGGGCTGCGGGCCGATCCGCAGCAGGCCGTGAGCTTGCGCTGCGACGACATCACCAGTCTGATCGAGACGGTCAAGGCCTCGGACGCGATCTACCTCGGCATCCTGGCTGCCGCGCGCACCGGTATCGAGGCGGGGCAGCTCGCCGAACTGGTGACCGAGCCGGCCTTGACCAGCGGCGCGCGCTTTGCGTTCGTCACGCTGGTCAGGCGCACTGAGGCGCCGTCAATGGGTTTGTTTCGCCAGTTCGTGGCCGAGCGGTTGCGCGACTGAGGCGCGAGAAAATTGTCTTTTTCCTGGCCGGCGCCTGAGAAATATGTAATAGCACGGTGAATCCCGTACTTGACGAAGTTGGCGATCAGAGCTTGATTTGGTCGAGCCGCTGCTGTGCATCAAACAGATCAAACGCTCTGGGTTCGAATGCACCACCACACCACTCAAGCATGGCCTGATGCTCTGGGTTTGGCTGGACAACCGAAGCGGCTTAATGACGACAAGGAACCCACTTTGTTGAATAAATCCTGATCCGGGTGTCCTTACCTTCCCACCAGTCATTCAGCGCCTGAATTTATGACACTGTAAGACTAGTATCCTCACGATGTGAATCATGTAAATTTTGATATTAAAAATTATTTATTTAATATCAATTTATTCATACAAACTCCTAAAGTTGCGTGGTTCGAAGTTCGAAATGAACCGAATAAAAACACCATTCAACCCCCGAAAACATAGGAGCAATTCATGTCCACACAACTTGAGCAAGCGCTGGAAGCCGCCTTCGAAGAGGCTACGCGCCGTTATAAGGAACGGGGCTTTCAGCGTCGCGTAGGCTTTGGCAACAAGCCCGCGCTGATCAGCGTCGACTTGGCCAATGCATGGACCCGTCCGGGCAATCCGTTCACCTGCGAACACGTCGATGACCAGATCATTCCGTCCATGCAGTCCCTGCTGAAGAGCTTTCGCAAGTACGACTTTCCCGTCGTTCATGTCACCACCTGCTACCAGATCACAGACCGCAGCAATCCGCACACCGACATGGGTTTGTGGCACAACAAGATCCCGGTGGACGTGGTGGCCGAAAGCAACCCGGAGCTGTGGGCGATCGACTCGCGTATTGCGCCCATTGAGGGCGAGCAGCTGTTGATCAAAAAGCGCGCCAGTGCCTTTCACGGCACTTACCTGGCCGGCTTCTTGCGTGCTGCAGGAGTCGATACCATTTTGGTGACCGGCGTGACCGCATCGGCCTGCGTGCGCGAGACTATTTGCGATGGCCTCGCCGATGGATTCAGAACCATTGCGGTCAAGGAAGCCATTGGCGACCGCGTCCCGGGCGCCGTCTTGTGGAATCTTTTTGACATTGACGCGAAGTTTGGCGATGTCGAGACCACCGAGACCTGTCTGCAGTACCTGGACCGCATCGGCCAGGCCAAGATGGCTGGCGAGAAGCAGGCTGCCTGAGGAAACCCAAGACGGATAGCAGTAAGGTGCGGCATCTATGCCGCACCTGTGACAAAAAATTGGAGAGAAACAGATGGCACGAATAGGCGTAGATGTCGGGGGTACGTTTACCGACTTGGTCCTTGAGGCAGAGGACAAGAACGGAGAAGGCAAAGCAGTCTTTCTCCACAAAGTGGCAAGCACACCGGCAGACCAGTCTGAGGGCGTGCTCAAAGGCGTGCTGGAGATCTGCAACATCGCCGGCATCTCGCCTAGTGACGTTCGCATGATTGTGCATGGCACCACGGTGGCCACCAACATCACGATTGAACACAATGGGGCCGAGGTCGGCATGCTGACCACACGCGGCTTTCGCGATATTCTGCACATCGGGCGCCACAAGCGCCCACACAATTTTTCGCTGCAATTTGATGTGCCATGGCAATCGAAGCCACTGGTCAAGCGGCGCAACCGCATCCCAATCACCGAGCGCCTGTTGCCGCCATCGGGCACCATTGACCAAGCCCTCGACGAGAACGAAGTCCGTGCAGCCGCTGAGTGCCTGAAGTCGCGCGGCATTTACTCGGTCATCATTTGCTTTATGTATTCGTTTCTGAATGACGCGCACGAGCAGCGCGCCAAGGCCATCGTGCGCGAGGTCATGCCCGACGCCTATGTGTCGTGCTCCTCCGAGATCGCCAACGTCATGCGGGAATACGAACGTTTTTCGACGACGGCCATGAACGCCTTTGTCGGCCCCAAGACCTCGCACTACCTGCGCAACCTGGAGCGTAAGCTCGGCAGCGCCGGACTCAGTCCGCATCTGCGCATCATGCAAAGCAATGGTGGCGTGTCCACTGTGGACAAATGCTCGCGCGAGGCGGTGACCATTCTGATGTCTGGCTTGGCCGGCGGCGTCATGGGCGGGCGCTGGCTGGGTGAGATATCGGACACCCCCAACATCATCACCGTGGACATCGGCGGCACCTCGGCGGACTTCAGCACCATTCCGGACGGGCAGGTCAAAGTCATGAACCCCCGGGACACCTATGTGGGCGCTTACCCAGTGTTGTCGCCGATGATTGACGTGGTCACTATGGGTGCGGGTGGCGGCTCTATTGCCTATATTGACGAGGGTGGCGCATTCCGGGTCGGTCCGCGCTCCGCTGGCGCTGCTCCCGGTCCCGCCTGCTACGGCCGAGGCGGCACCGAGCCTACCGTGACCGATGCGCAGGTGGTTCTGGGCCGGCTGGACCCGGACCATTTCTTGGGCGGCGATCTGGCGATTGACGCCGAACTCGCACGCCAGGCCATACGCACCCACATATCAGAGCCCCTAAACATCACTGTAGAACAGGCAGCGCTGGGCATTATCCGCATCCTGAATTCGAACATGTCGCTGACTATTCGTGCCAACTCTGTGGCAAAGGGATACGACCCGCGCGAGTTCTCGCTGGCCGCCTATGGCGGCGCCGGGCCCTTGAATGGCGTGGCTCTGGCTGAGGCGGTGTCTGCCAAGGAAGTGCTGGTGCCACCGGCGCCCGGCATTACTGCCGCCATTGGCCTACTTGAAACCGATATGCAGTACGAGTTTGCGCGCTCCGTGCTGCTGGTGCTTAAGAACGTACAGCAGGCATCGCTGGACCGCGTTAACTGCGCCATTGATGAACTAACGAGATTTTGTCAGGACAGCCTGCAGGCCGATGGTGTGCCGGCCGACAAGCAAAGCTATCAGCGCATCGCCGAATGCCGCTACCACGGCCAGGGTTTTGAATTGCGCGCCGACATTCCCGATGGTCCGTTGACGTTGGAGAACCTCGACGCGGTGAAGCAAAACTTTCATGAACAGCACCGGCGCGACTATGGCTGGGCCTTCAGTGACGTGGACGTTGAAATCG
Organism: Polaromonas hydrogenivorans; assembly: GCF_040105105.1. Classification (GTDB taxonomy): domain Bacteria; phylum Pseudomonadota; class Gammaproteobacteria; order Burkholderiales; family Burkholderiaceae_C; genus Polaromonas; species Polaromonas hydrogenivorans. Next base: position 70,730 of record NZ_CP157679.1, read on the forward strand.
TCACCGTGCGCATCGTCGGCACTGCCAAGACGCCGCGGCTGCGCTGGCCCGATATCGAGGTTGCAACCACCAGCGATATCAGCCCGGCGCTGATGTACGAACGCCCGACCACCTTTGACGACGGCAAGACCTACGCCACGCCTCGCTATGCCAGGCCTCGGCTCAAGTCTGGCCATGAAGTTGCCGGCCCGGCCATCCTCATCCAGCATGACTCCACCACGCTGGTGCCACCCGGATACGTGGCGCGCGTGGGCATCAGTGGCACGCTGAAGATCAATCGCATTACCGCATGAAGGAGAACTTGATGCAAACCCCATCCAACAAACCGCCCGTCGATCCCATCACGCTGCAAGTGATCAGCGGTGCGCTCTACACCATCGCAGAGGAAATGGGCCATGTGCTGTACCGCATGTCTTTTTCTTCCATCATCCGCGAGTCGCAAGACATCGGTGCCGGGCTCTTCGATCTCGACTTCAACACCATGACCGAGTCCGAGGGTTCGCCGCTGCATATCGGCTCCATTCCGGGCTACCTGCGCGGCATCTCCAAGTGCCTGCAAGGAGGTAGCTGGAACGAGGGCGACGTGGTCATCCACAACCATCCCTACTATGGCGCCAGCCACAGCCCCGACCTGTGCATTGTGGTGCCTATCTTCTGGCGCGGAAAGCTGGTGGCCTACGCTGCCAACACGGCCCACCACGTGGACATAGGCGCGGCAACGCCGGGCCTGATCATCGACGTGCCGGACGTGTTTGCCGAAGGCATGCTGTTTGCCGGTATCAAGCTCTATGAAAAAGGCCAGCGCAACGAAGGGCTCTGGCAGTTCATCTCGCACAACAGCCGCACCGCCAAGCAGACCAAGGACGACATCGATGCGCAGATCGCATCCGCCCAGCTTGGTGCGCGGCGCTTTCAGGAACTACTGGACAGTTATGGTAGCGAGACAATTTTCGGCGCATCAGAGCAGTTGATGTCCTATACCGAGTCGCTGATGCGCGCCAGGATCCGCGAGATTCCGGATGGTGAATATTTTGCTGAAGGCTTTCTCGACGACGACGGCCGTAACCGCGACAAGCGCCTGCCCATCAAGGTCTGCGTGCGCGTGACCGGCGACAGCGTGGAAGTGGACCTGACCGGATCGGCCGACCAGGTAGCCACTGCCTTCAACGTGCCGTTTGAGGGCTCGACTAAGCCAGCCTGCTACTGCGCCTTTCGCGCCATGCTGACCGACTCCGCACTGATGGATGTGAAGATGCCGCCCAACGAGGGCTCATTCAGGCCGATCAAGGTCACAGCGCCCTTGGGTTCCATCTTCAACCCGATCTATCCGGCTGCGGCCGAAGCACGATTTACCCAGTGCAACCGCATGATCGACCTGATCATTCGCGCCCTGTCACCGGTGCTGCCGCAGCGCACCACCGCCGGCAATTCCGCGACCTTGTCTTTTGCTGCTTATTCTGGTCTGCAGAAAGACGGCGACTACTGGGTGTTTCTGGAGGTCAACGAAGGCGCTTATGGCGGTCGCCCCTGCTCGGATGGGCCGGACTCGATTGACAACTTGATGGCCAACACCCGCAATAACCCGATTGAAGATCTAGGCATGCACCTGCCCATGATCTGCGACCGCTACGAGTTGCGTGACGATGTCATGCCCGGCGCCGGCCAGTTCCGGGGCGGCATTGGTGTGGTCAAAACTCAGCGCATGTTGACCGATGGCTTTGTCACGCACGAGTCCGAACGCCATCACGACATTCCTTGGGGCGCGTTCGGCGGCACTGAAGGGGCAGTCGGCAAAGTGGAGATATTCGATGCACGGGGCCATGTTGAACCGACCTACGCCAAGTTTTCCAACCTGGCGGTCGCTGCGGGAGGCGGCATGAGCTACTACGCACCTTGCGGCGGTGGTTACGGTGACCCACTGGACCGGCCGGCAGAAAAGGTGGCCGAGGACGTGCTGGACGAGTTTTGCACCCCTGAGCGGGCGCGCGAAACCTATGGCGTCGTCCTCGACGCCGACTTGCAGGTCGATGACCCGGCAACCCGGACGCTGCGCGCCGCCATGCGCGAACAGCACAAGCAAAGCGCTGCACTGTCGAGCAGCTGACAGCAGCCCGCACTTCTTCCCCCGCTGACCACTCGCTGAGTTCACGCCGTACCGCAAAGGTACGGCGCACGGACACGTGCGTCCCGCCCGCGTCCGTGTCATTACCCGTTTGACTTCATCCACCCGCGCCCAGGGTCATTGGGACACCGCGCAAAACAACGAAAGAGAGAACCAATGGCCATCGCAGCTGAAACCCGCTCGCCCGAGCTTTGGAACGAAGACCTCGCTCCGACCGACCCCAGTCACCGCACCTGGACCGCCTACCACTATGTTTCGCTCTGGATAGGCATGGTCATGTGCATCCCCTGCTACATGCTGGCCGCAGGGCTGATTGACCAGGGGTTCTCCGCCTTACAGGCGGCCGCCATCGTTTTGGCGGGCAATGCCGTGGTCCTGGTACCCATGTTGCTCAACGGTCATGCGGGCGCAAAGTTTGCCATTCCCTTTGCAGTACTTATTCGCACCTCCTTTGGTGTGAAAGGCGCCAAATTGCCAGCGTTTATGCGCGCCCTCGTCGCCTGCGGCTGGTTTGGTATTCAGTGTTGGGTGGGCGGTAGTGCCATTTATGCGATCGGCAATATTGCCACCGGTGGCGCCCTGATTGGCGCCAAGATCAGCTGGGTGGGAATTGATGTCGGGCAGCTGTGCAGCTTCATGGTCTTCTGGGCCATGCACCTGTACTTTATAGCCCGCGGTCCTGAGTCGATCCGCTGGATTGAAAGCATTACCGCACCGATCAAGGTCATCATCGTGGTGGCGCTTCTGGCATGGGCTTACAACCGGGCCAACGGATTTGGTGATCTCTTGAGCGCCCCCTCACAATTCATTGCCGGCGGCAAGCTGGAAGGCAAATTCTGGGCCGTGTTCTGGCCATCGTTCACTGCCATGGTCGGCTTCTGGTCTACGCTGGCCATGAACATACCGGACTTCACGCGCTTTGCGCGTAGCCAGAAAGACCAGATGCTTGGCCAGTCCATCGGGTTGCCGGTTCCCATGGGTCTGCTGGCCTTTGTCAGCGTGGCCGTCACTTCCGCGACGGTCACGATTTACGGGCAGGCAATCTGGGACCCGGTGGACCTGGCCGGCCGAATGGAAGGCATTGCAGTCGCCATTGGCCTGGCCATCATCACCATTGACACCCTGTGCGTCAATCTCGCTGCCAATGTGGTGGGACCAGCTTATGACTTCGCCGCCATCTTTCCGCGCAGGGTGAATTTCGCTCGTGGCGGCTACATCACTGCGGTCATCGGCGTGGTGATGATGCCATGGAAGCTCATCGAGTCTTCGCAAGGCTACATCTTCACCTGGCTCGGTGGTTACGGCGCGCTGCTGGGTCCTCTGCTGGGCATCATGATTGCCGACTACTGGCTGGTGCGCGGCGCCCGCATTGATGTGAAAGCGCTCTACGACATCAAAGGCCAGTACGCCTACCGCAACGGCTGGAACCCTGCCGCGCTGATCGCACTGGCCGTGGCCGTGGCACCCAATGTGCCAGGCTTCCTCGCAACGGCCTTTCCATCGGCCTTTGGTGGGGTGCCCGACGTCTTCAAGGAAATTTACAACTACGCCTGGTTCGTCGGTGTCTTCCTGTCGGTAGTGGTCTACATGCCTCTGATGTCGAAGGAGCGGCGACGTGTGGCACGGCTGGTGGCCTTCGCCTGAGGGGCTTGACGTTGACAGAAGAACTGATCCAGATACCCATTTTCATACACAAGCAACCAATTTAAAGGGACAACCAGATGACTCAACCTGCAGCAACACAGACGAAGACTCGAAGCCGATTTGCCGCGCTCGGCGCTGTTCTGATCGCATCGTTACTTACTCCGATTCAAAACGCCTGCGCGGCGGATTGGAGCGAGACGAATGCGCAGATCTACCATGGCACCGGCTTTCGCGACCCTGGAAACCCAGAAAATGTAAGCAAGACGACAGTCACACTCGAGCATGCCAGTGGCTACGCTTATGGCAGGAATTACTTTTTCGTCGACTCGTATTGGCCATCGTCGGGGAATGCGCCCCGAACGAACAACTTCTATGGCGAGTACTACCATTACCTGAGCCTGAGCAAGGTGACCGGCAAGCAAATGAGTTTCGGGCCGGTCAAAGATGTGAACGTCACTGCCGGAGTCAACGCCGGGGCCGCCACCGACGGCGCCGGCACGCGCGTGTTGTTATACGGGCTCACGCTGGACCTGGATGTTCCTGGCTTCAAATTTCTCAGCGTCGATGTGCTTCGCTACGACGATCGGTCGCATTTCCTGGGTAACCCCGGAAATCTGAGTCCGACGATGCAGATCACGCCGGTCTGGAATGTACCGTTCAGCCTCGGGAGCGCCCAATTTGCATTCACCGGATTTTGCGACTTCATCGGTTCGCGCGGACAGGGTACGTCACGGCAGACCTTGTGCCAGCCGCAGTTGCGTCTTGATGTGGGCAATTTCTTCGGTCGCAAAGACGCTGTCTACGTTGGCACCGAATACCAATACTGGCACAACAAATTCGGCATGGCAGGTTTGAACGAACACTTTGCCAACCTCTGGGTGGGTGTCAAGTTCTGAGCGAAACGCAGTCGTCATCGTGAAGCGGGTTGATGGGTTTCATGGTGACGGCCTGTCAGCCTTTTTCAACAACTCTGGCATCTGCCATTTGCTAGATATGCAGAAGTCCGTAATACGTGCGACATGAGTGCCCTATTCCATTGAGGTTTCCATGGAATTTGTATTCGCCTAAATTTTACTCGTCTGAGTAACTGAATATCCAAGGGGCTTCCCACTTCCAGATAACGGCATCAAGTGCCAAGATTGGCGTGTTGAAAAATCAATCTGCAACTGTTTTGGAAGGAGAAGTCCCATGATATTCAGTGAGTAATTCGTTGCCAACAGCTCTCTCGAGACCCACGCCGTCCACACTTGCACGGTGTGTTTGAGGCTCAGTGCATGCAGGTCCTGGCTGCATTGCTGCCGGCCTGCGCCATAGCAGCCGGATAACGTTGTAGACCGGTAAATGGACCTACAGCTGTTTGTCGTTCATCTACTGCGTCTGTCAACTCAGCACGTCCATGCCCTTGGTGGTCTTGAGGTTGCGCTGATCGAGTTCGGCGTTCCAGAGAAGCGCATACAGCGCCGAGAGATTGTCCTGGGCACGGCACCGAACGCCGGCCGGCATGAGGACACGGCGCGAAGGCCTGCTGCTGCAGCGGTCGGCGGCAACGCCAAGTCAAAGGCGTTTGAATACCAACGTGCCGTTGGTGCCGCCAAAGCCAAAAGAATTCTTGAGCGCGATTCCAATCGGCACGTCTCTCGCAAGATTTGCACAGTAGTCCAGATCGCATGCAGGATCCGGCGTGAAGATATTGGTGGTTGGAGGAGATATTTGGTGGCGTATGGCCAGTACAGTGATCACTGATTCCAGCCCGCCTGCGCCACCGAGCAGGTGTCCAGTCATTGATTTGGTGGAATTGACGATCAACTTCCTGGCGTGATCGCCAAAGGTGCGCTTGATGGCGACGGTCTCGGCAATATCGCCTAAGCCTGTTGAAGTTCCATGGGCATTGATGTAATCAACCTGTTCAGGCGCTACTTGGGCGTCCTTCAATGCGGCCTGCATGCAGCGCATGGCGCCTGCACCATCTTCCAGCGGGGCGGTGATATGGTGTGCATCGCTGTTGGCAGCGAATCCCAACAGTTCAGCGTAAATGGTTGCTCCACGCCGGGTTGCATGCTCATACTCCTCTAAAACCAAGACACCGGCCCCTTCACCCATGACAAAACCATCTCGGTCCAGATCCCAGGGGCGCGAAGCCGTTTGCGGGTCGGCGTTACGGGTGGACAGCGCACGGGCGGCGTTGAATCCGCCAATGCCCAGGGGAGAAATTGTCGACTCCGAACCGCCCGCGACCATGACATCCGCGTCCCCATACTGAATCAGCCTTGCCGCCATGCCTATGCAGTGCAGACCAGTGGAACAAGCCGTTGCCATGGCCAGGTTGGGGCCTCTAAAGCCGTGCCGGATCGACAAATGCCCGGCGACCATGTTCACGATGGTTCCGGGAATGAAGAACGGACTTATTCTGTGATATCCGCGGTGCATGGCGTCGCGCTGTGTCCGCTCGATTAAGGGCAGGCCGCCTATGCCTGAGCCCACTAGCACGCCGATACGGTCGGCATTTTCCTGGTTCACGCTCAAGCCGCTGTCCATGATGGCCTGCTCGCCAGCACCAATGCCAAACTGGATAAACAGGTCCATGTGTCTGGATTCCTTGGTGGAAAGATAGCTCCCGGAATCAAAGCCCTTGACCTCGGCGGCGAATTGCGTGGCCAGGCCAGCGGCGTCGAAGCGTGTGATTCCGGCAACTCCCGATCTGCCCTGTTGCAGCGCCTGCCAAAGCGCCTCGACCGAATTCCCAATGGGCGATACACATCCAAGTCCGGTGATAACCACCCTGCGTTGACGATTGTTCATAGTGGTCAGAGATCCATGTGTAAATAGGTTTTAGTGTTTTCCGTGCGTGCGCGGGCGAAGGAGGGGCTTCGCCCGAACTTCGCCCGAAAGCTGGCGGAAAAGTGAGAGCTGTTGGTAAATCCGCACTGCAACGCAATGTCGGCAACGGATTCGTCGCAGTTGGCCAGCAGTTCGTGCGCAGTCTTGAGTCGCAGCATTCTTTGGAATTCCGACGGCGTTTGGTTCAGCTGAAGTTTGAACAAGCGTTCAAGCTGCCGTCTGCTAACGCCCACATGCAGGGCGATGAACTCCATAGAGACAGCCTCACTCAATGTGCGCTCCATCAGCAGCATGGCTTTTCGCACCCGGAAGTCGCTGGCCTTTACACCGCACAGCGGCTGCGGCTGCAGCGCAATTGGAGTTCTGCGTTCTCCTTCGATCATGATCCGCAAAGCCTTGCTGGCCAGGCTCGGGCCGCAGTGTTGATCCACCAAGTGGGCCGCCAAATGCATCACGCTGGCGCCACCCGCGCAGCTGATCCGGTCACGGTCAATCACGAAGAGCTCTTCACAGGTGCTCTGAACTTCAGGGTGCCGATGCATGAATTCGACGATATGGAACCAGCTGACGCAACACCTGCGGCCCTCGAATAGCCCCAGTTTGGCCAGCACAAAGCAACCGGTGCAGACAGCGATCAGGGGAACGGACAGACGATCTGCTTCGCGCAGATAGTCCTTCAGGCCAACGTGGATGTCGCGTCCATCGAGTACTCCACCGACCACCACGATGTAGTCAAACTGCTGGGGTTGCACCAGTGCCAAGGTTGGTGAAACTTGTACGCCGCAACTGGCGCGAATGGGTAACCCATCAGGGCTCATGATCGACCAGCTACAGCCAATCTGGCGACTGCCATCGCCCTCATCCGCAGCCAGTCGCAACGTGTCAACAAAGCCTGAAAATGCCAGCAGGGTGAAATTTGGGCAAAGAATGAATCCTATCGACAATTTCTTCTTTGCCATTTCTGTGCGCGCCAGGGCTGCTGTGCGGGTCAACCGTATTTCGGGTTTGGATAGCTTATGCATTCAGGTGTTCCTTTGCGCAATGCAGGGAAGGGCATCAACGCTGCAACACACCATGCTAGCTAGAAAAACCATTGAATTAGATATCAATTATTATCATATTAATATACTATATGTTATAAATGAAAACATCCACACCATCGGACGAGATACGTCGTCCCACCTTTGATGTTCGCGCTGCGCGGGCATTTTTGTTTGTGGCGGAAGACTTGCACTTCGGTCGGGCCGCCGCGCGACTTCACACCAGTCAGCCCGCATTGAGCCGTACCATTCACGCCCTGGAAGAGGCATTGGGCGTTTCTCTTCTGGAGCGGTCCACGCGCCGCGTTGCACTGACCGCAGCCGGTGAAGTGTTTTCGGCTGAATGCAGGCTGGCATTGGGGCATTTGGAACGCGCCGTAACTGGTGCTCAGGATGCTGCCATAGGACGGGTTGGCCGCATTCGTATCGGATATATGGATTTTGCGATCCACGGTTCGCTGCCGTGGCTACTCAAGGGGTTTCGTTCCAAATTTCCGAACGATGTAATGGACCTTGAGTACAACCCCAGTGTCAAGCAGAAGGCAGCACTGTTGGAAGGCTTGATAGACGTCGGTTTTGTGATTGGCCAACTGGACAGTCCAAAGGTCAAAAATGTGTTGGTGGATCTGAACGACTACGTGGCTTTGCTTCCTGATTTGCATCCATTGGCAAAGCAGCCCAGATTGCGACTGTCTGATATGGCCAAGGAACCATTCGTATTGGGTACTGAAGATGGTTTCGGTGGATTTCGCAGTTTGCTGTTACCAGTGTGCTACTCACGAGGGTTCTTTCCAAACATCGTGCAAGAAACTAGCAGCACGGGCGGGATCTTGGGGATGGTTGCAGCAGGAGTGGGAGTTAGCATATTTGCCGGCTGCGCGCGCAATTGGAAGCGTGATGGTGTCATTGTGAAACCATTGGTGGATGTGACCGACTACATCCCGACCTATGCCATCTGGGCCACAGACAATCAGTCAGGCGCTTTGAAACGGTTTGGTGATTTCGTTTTAGCGAATTCAGGCAGCGGCCCAACATTGCGACCACGCAAGTAATTTATATCGTTGTTTTTGATGACTGCTTTGGGAACATCTCATCAGCTACGGATAAATTTGTGACACTGGATAAAAAAGTTATCTCAACACTACCGTGCGCAGCCCGTTGATGAACACCCGGTATTCCAGCACGTAGCGCAGCGCACGCCCAAGGGCTAGGCACTCGACATCGCGTCCGGTGCTCAGCAGTTGTTCCGGGCTAAAGGCATGGTCCACCCGCTCAAGCGACTGCTCGATGATGGGGCCTTCGTCCAGGTCACTGGTTGCAAAGTGCGCCGTGGCGCCGATCAGCTTGACGCCGCGCGCGTGCGCCTGCTCGTAAGGGCGCGCGCCCTTGAAGCCTGGCAAAAAGGAATGGTGGATATTGATGACGCGCCCGGCCAGCGTCTGGCACAGGTCTTCAGACAGAACCTGCATGTACCGGGCCAGCACCACCAGTTCCGCACCATGTTGCTGGATACAACTCAGCAGCGCGGCCTCCTGTTGCGGCTTGGTAGCCGCCGTAATCGGAAGATGGTAGAACGGCAGGCCTTCAGCCTGCACGATCGGACCGAGGTCGGCGTGATTCGAGACCACCGCGACCACATCCATGTTCAGCTCGCGGCGCCGCCATTGGTCCAGCAGATTGCGCAGGCAATGGTCGGCTTTGGACACCATGATCAGCACGCGTGTCGGGCGGCTCAGTTCGTGGATGGCCCCCTCGGCCTGGTCGAATCTGGCAATGAGCTTGCCGTAGGCTTCGCGTAGGAAACCGAGCTCAGCCGAACCGGCATTGTCCAGACGAAATACGGCACGCACGTAAAAGCGAGACACCAACACATCGTCAAATATCGCGAACTCCTCAATGTAGGCATCGTGTCGCTCGAGCAGGGCGCTGAGCGCCGCCACCTGCCCACGCGCACTGGCGGCAGCGAGGGTCAAGACATAGCGAACCGGGTTAGGACAAGATAGCTGCATGGGGGTTCCTTTCATGTTTTTTTGACAACTTGGCGACGGGCTGTGTTACGGGCAAAGCCGCTGTTTGCTGCTCGGTAAAAAATTCGGCCCGAGTCACGCGCCGCTCGATACCAACCGCGACAGCCTGGCCGCTCATGCGCTGTTTGTAGAGGCCGACCCATGCCGTCTCCAGGCGTTCATCCATACCGAACACAAAGCCGAGTAACTCGTTGATGCGCGTCTCCAGCAGGGGGGTATGTGGCGTGCGCGGCCACACGTTGGTGAGCCAATGGCAAAGTGGCTCGTAATCGAAGCACTGGTCGAGGAACTGCGGCGATGCGCTGGCCACCCCGTCGGCCATCAGGCTGACCCAGACCGTCTGAGGCTCGAGCTCATCGGCGTAAATGCCTACCGGCAGACGAATTTGCATCCGCTCGACCTTGACGGTCCAGGTGGCGTTCACTGGAAACGCCGTGTGACCAGCCCGCACTCTTGCGTGCTGCGCTCAAGCATCAGCCAGAAGTAGCCCATGAAGCTGCTGCGCACCAGTACCTCGTAGGTGGGCGCAACGTCTGTCTGCCACAGCCACATCGACGCCTTGAAAAAGAGTGAGCCAGCGCTCGAACCGGGTTTGAAAACCCGCGGGTGCAGGTCCAGCGGGCAGCCCTGGGCCAGTACCTCTCGCACAGGTCGTCCGCTCAGGTGCAAAACGGTATAGCCGCCGCTGACGTCGGTCACGGCGTGGTGCGTGCCGGCCAGTTCGCCGCGCAGCGTCGCCTCGATCGCGCTGGCCTGGTCTTTGGGGCCGACAACGAACCAGTCGTCAGGTCCCACCCATACAAGCCGATAAAGGTGATCGGCCACGCTTGAACAAGGCTGAACAGGCAACTCCAGCTTCAGTGCGCGCAATACCGCATTCCGAAATGCCGGATCTTCGGCGTTGCCACGCAGGTTAAGAATGGACAAGCCGGTGCGCCATCCAGCCAGAAGGGCCCGATCGGACAGGGTATTGACGGCTGCGGGTGCATGGTTGCCTGGCAGCGCAGTGCGTTTTAGAGTTTCAAGCATTTTGGCGCTCCGCTTTGGGATCGAGAAAGACTGGACTGGCGATGGTGGCGGTGACGGTTCGACCGTCGCGCATCGAGACATGCACACGCTCACCCATCCGGCTGGCGCCGCCCTTGATGAGCGCCATGGCGATTGATCGCCCCAGCGTCGGACTCAGGTAGCTGGACGTGACGTGACCCGACATCGGTGCTGGGATTGTGAGCGGCGCCTCGTTGAGAATCTGCGCGCCCTCGGGCAAGACAAACTGCGGATCCTCGCTCAGCAGGCCGACGAGCTGCTTGCGGTCCGGCCGCAGCGTGTCGGCGCGGCTCAGCGAGCGTTTTCCCAGGCAGTCCTTGGTTTTGGTCACCAGGCCGCCCATACCGAGGTCGCCCGGACTGACCGAACCATCCGTATCCTGGCCGATGATGATGTACCCTTTCTCAGCGCGCAGGACGTGCATCGTCTCGGTACCGTAGGGCGTGATGTCGAACTCCGCGCCAGCGGCGTGGATGGCCGTCCACACTTGCAAGCCTTCGGCGGACGCCACGTTGACCTCGTAACAACGTTCGCCTGAAAAACTGATGCGCATGATGCGGGCCGGCACGCCGGCCACAGTGCCTTCGCGGTAGGACATGAAGGGGAAGGCTGCGTCGTCGAAGTCGATGTCGCTGCAAATCTTCTTGAGCACATGGCGGCTCTTGGGGCCGGCGATGATCGAGGTCGACCAGTGGTCGGTGGCGCTGGTCAGGTAGACCTTCAGATGCGGCCATTCAGTCTGCAGCCAGCGCTCCATCCAGGCCAGCACGTGCGCCGCACCTCCACTGGTGGTGTGCATCAAATAGTGATTTTCGCCCAGGCGCACGGTAACGCCGTCATCGAACACCATGCCGTTTTCGTCCAACATCAAGCCATAGCGGCATTTGCCGATTTCGAGCTTGGACCAGGCGTTGCTGTACATCCAGTTCAACAGCGTTGAAGCATCGGGTCCCTGGATGTCAATCTTGCCCAAAGTCGAACCATCGAGCGTGCCGACGCCGTTGCGCACCGCCAGCGTCTCGCGTTTGACAGCGGCGCGCAGGTTTTCGCCATTTTTCGGGTAATACCATGGCCGCTTCCATTGTCCGACGTCCTCGAAAAGCGCGCCCTGCTTGACGTGCCAGGGATGCATGGCCGTGGTGCGAATGGGGTCGAAGGCGTTGCCGAGTTCCAGTCCCGCCACCGTGCCGAAGGTCACAGGCGTGTAGTTCGGGCGGAAGGTGGTGGTACCGACTTGGGGAATCGTCTTGCCCATGGCTTGTGCGGCGATCCCCATGCCGTTGATGTTGCCGGTCTTTCCCTGGTCGGTGCCAAAGCCCATTGCCGTGTAGCGCTTGACGTGCTCAATGGACTCGAAACCTTCGCGGATGGCCAGATGAATGTCGGAGGCCGCGACGTCGTTCTGCAGATCAACGAACTGCTTGGGGGCACGGCTCACGCCACGCGCATGCGGTACCAGCCATAGCGCGCGCAGGTCACCAGCATCGCTGGTCGCGACACTGGCGACCTCCATCTGCGGTACCTTGAACCCAAGTGCCTGGACTGCCGCCAGGCCTGCGGCCAAGCCATCGTGCGTGCATTCGTGCAGGGTCTGCATGCCCTGGCACGCTCCGGCCGAGCGTTCGGACTGCGCCGGCTTTCCCGGCAGGAAGGCCGCGAGCGTGTTGTTCCAGACGGCTTTGCTGCCGGCCTGGCATTGGAGGTGGATCACCGGGCTAAAGCCGCCTGACATCGCCACGAGATCGCAAGCCAGCGTGCGCGCGTCACCTGTCAGCTGTTCTTGTGCATCGATTGCCTGCACCACCACTGAACTGACACGTTTGCCACCGCGTGCTTCAGTGATGACATGGCCGGCGAGTATTTCGATACCGGAGCTCCTGGCGCGCTGGCTCAGCGAACCTCGGGGAACGGGGCGAGCGTCAACCACCTTCACTGAGGCGCCAGCGTTCTTGAGAGCCAGCGCTGCGTCGTAGCCTGCGTCGTTGTTGGTGAACACCACGGCATTGCGTCCTGGCACGACGGCGTAGCGGCGCAAGTAGGTCGAGACGGCACCTGCCAGCATCATGCCGGGCAGGTCATTGTTGCCGAAGACCAGCGGCCGTTCGTGCGCCCCGGTGGCCAGCACCACTTGCTTGGCACGCACCCGCCACAGCCGCTCCCGAAAAACCGGGGCCTGACCGACTGGCAGATGGTCCGCGCGACGCTCGGCCAGTGTTACAAGATCGTGATCCAGATAACCAAAGGCCGTGGTGCGCGCCAACAGCGTCACTTCCGGCATGGCCGACAGTTCGGCCAGCGTGTTCGCCACCCATTGCGTGGCGGGCAACTGGTCGATTGTCTCGTCGCTCGACAGCAACCAGCCGCCCAGTTCGGCCTGCTCGTCGCACAGCATGACGCGCGCGCCTGAACGGCCGGCGGCAAGGGCCGCAGTCAGGCCCGCGATGCCGGCCCCGACCACCAGCACATCGCAATGGGCGAAGCGCTTGTCGTAAAGGTCGGGATCGGGCTCGGTGGGCGAAGCGCCCAGACCGCTCGACGCGCGAATGTGCTTCTCGAAGAAATGCCATGCTGCCTGCGACGCCATGAAGGTCTTGTAGTAAAAGCCGGCAGGGATCAGTCGCGAGAACCAACCGTTGACCGCCTTGACGTCGAACTCGATGCTCGGGCTGGCATGGATCGAGCGCGCGCTCAAGCCCTCGACCAGCGCGACTTCGGTCATGCGGGCATTGGGCACGGTGCGGGCGCCGTTGAACAGCTGCACCAGCGCGTTGGGTTCCTCGACCCCGGCCGACAGGATGCCCCGCGGGCGGTGGTATTTCCAGCTGCGGGCGACCAGCGAAACGCCGTTTGCGAGCAGCGCTGAGGCCAGGGTGTCGCCTGCCAAGCCTTGGTAGGCGCGGCCGTTGAACGTGAAGTTCACGACGTGTTGGCGGTCGATCCGACCGCCGGATGAAAGGCGCGCGCTCATTTGAACTCCCCGGTGTGAACATGATTGACGGCGGCGGCAGGGGTCTGTTCGCCGATTTTCCAGACGGCTTCGAACTTATAGCTCACCGTATCGCGCAGCGCGTTGAACCAGCGGCCGCAGCCGCTCGAGTGACGCCACTGCTCGTGATGCAGGCCTTTGGGGTTCTTGCGCATGAAAACGTAGTCCCCCCATTGCGCGTCGCTCAGGGTTTCCGTCGCGGTGGGGCGAACGATGCCGCCCTCGCCGCCACAGGTGAATTCAATCTCGGCGCGCAGGCCGCACCAGGGACAGTTGATTTGCAACATGGTTCTTTTTCCTCAATGTGCGACGCCGGCGGCACCGTGTTCGTCGATTAGGTGGCCGCTGTGGAAACGATCGAGCGACAGCGATGCATTGAGCGCGTGCGGTCGATCTTGGGCCACGGTGTGTGCCATGGCCCAGCCCGACCCCGGCGTGGCCTTGAAGCCGCCAGTGCCCCAGCCGCAGTTGATGTACAGGCCCTTGACCGGCGTCAGGCCGATGATCGGGCAGGCATCTGGCGTGACGTCCACGATGCCGCCCCATTGGCGGTTCATGCGCACGCGCGAGAAGATCGGGAACATCTCGACAATGGCCTGCAGCGTGTGCTCGATGGTGTGATAGCTTCCGCGCTGGCCATAGCCGGCGTACTGGTCCACGCCCGCACCAATGACCAGATCGCCCTTGTCGGACTGGCTGATGTAGGCATGGATTGCGTTGCTCATCAACACGGTCGGAAAGATTGGCTTGAGCGGCTCGGATACAAGTGCCTGTAGCGGCCGGCTTTCGATCGGCAGCCGGATGTCGGCCATGCTGGCGATCACGCTGGAATGACCAGCCGCAACGAGCGCCACCTTTTTCGCTTTGATGAAGCCCTTGACGGTTTCGATACCGACGACCGCGCCATTGTCGCGGCGGATGCCGGTGACTTCACAGTTCTGAATGATGTCTACGCCCAGGGCGTCGGCGGCCCGCGCATAGCCCCAGGCGACTGCATCGTGGCGCGCCACGCCGCCACGGCGCTGCAGCGAGGCGCCCAGCACCGGGTAACGCGTGTTCAGGTTGATGTAGGGAATCATTTCCTTGATCTGCGCCGGCGTGACGACTTCACCATCGACCCCGTTGAGCCGATTGGCGGTGACGCGGCGCTCGATGTCGCGCATCTCCTGCAGGGTGTGGCCGAGATTCAGAACGCCGCGCTGGCTGAACATCACGTTGTAGTTGATATCTTGTGACAGGCCTTCCCACAGCTTCATCGACTTTTCGTACAACGCCGTGGATTCATCCCACAGGTAATTTGAACGCACAATGGTGGTATTGCGCGCCGTGTTGCCGCCTCCCAGGTAGCCGCGCTCGATCACCGCGATGTTGCGCAGGCCATGCTCCTTGGCCAGGTAATACGCGGTGGCCAACCCGTGGCCGCCGCCGCCCACCACCACCACGTCGTATTCGCGCTGTGGCTCGGGCGACTTCCACTGTTTCTCCCAGCCCTCGTGGTAGGACATGGCGTTGCGAAGCAACGACCAAATTGAAAATTTCTGCATGTTTTGTTCCTTGTTTCAGCACTCGACAATATTCACAGCCAGCCCACCGCGCGATGTTTCCTTGTACTTCGTCATCATGTCGGCGCCGGTTTCGCGCATGGTCTTGATGACGTTGTCGAGGCTGACGAAATGGGTGCCATCGCCGCGCAGGGCCATGCGCGCAGCGTTGATCGCCTTAACCGAGGCGATCGCGTTGCGCTCGATGCAGGGAATCTGGACCAGCCCGCCCACCGGATCGCAGGTCAGGCCCAGGTGATGCTCCATGCCGATCTCGGCAGCGTTCTCCACCTGCTCGGGCGTACCGCCCATGACTTGCGCCAACGCGCCGGCTGCCATCGAACAGGCCACGCCGACTTCTCCCTGGCAACCGACTTCCGCGCCAGAGATCGAGGCGTTTTCCTTGTACAAAATCCCGATCGCAGCGGCGGTCAGCAAAAAGTCGATCACCCCCTGCTCGGTTGCGCCTGGGACGAAACGCGTGTAGTAGTGCAAAACGGCCGGCACGATGCCGGCAGCGCCATTGGTCGGCGCCGTGACGACACGCCCGCCGCTTGCGTTTTCCTCGTTGACCGCCAAGGCGTACAGGTTGACCCAGTCGATCACCTGTAATGGATCTTTCAAAGCGGCTTCAGGGTTTGCCGTGAGGCCACGGTACAACTCGGCGGCCCGGCGCTTGACCTTGAATCCTCCACTCAAGGTGCCCTCGGTAGCGATGCCGCGTTTGACGCAGGCTTGCATGACGTCCCAGATACGCAGCAGACCCTGGCGGATGGCATCGCCCTCGCGCCAGACCAGTTCGTTACGCCACATCAATTGGGCAATGCTCAGACCGCTCTCGCGGCAACGCCGCAGCAATTCGTCCCCCGACAAGAATGGAAAGGGGAGTTGCCTAGCATCAGGTACCAGCGCCGGTTGCCCTAGCGCGTCTTGGGTGACGACAAAGCCACCGCCGATCGAGTAGTAGGTCTTCTCCATCACTAGGTTGCTGTTGGCATTCATGGCGACGAGTACCATCCCATTGGCGTGAAACGGCAAGGTCTGGCGCTTGAACAGCAGGTCCTCACGCTCGTTGAAAACGATGGCATGCCTGCCCGCCAGCCGTAGCGATTGCGCTTGACGAATTCGCTCAAGTCGCGGTGTGATGTCCGCCGGGTCGATCAGGTCAGGCTCCTCGCCCTCAAGACCCATCATCACGGCCTTGTCGCTGCCGTGGCCTTTGCCGGTGGCACCCAATGAGCCGTACAGCTCGCAGCGGACCCGATGCACGCAAGTCAATAGGCCGCTTTCACGCAAGGCGAGCGCAAACATGCTTGCGGCCCGCATCGGCCCGACGGTGTGTGAGCTGCTGGGTCCAATGCCGATCTTGAACAGATCGAATGTGCTGAGTGGCATGGCAAATTGCCTTGTTGTTCAGCGGTAAACAGGGAACTCGCGCGCCAGCGCCGCCACCTGGTCGCGCACCGCCGTCATATTGGCTTCGTCGCCCGGCTTGTCCAGAAGATCAGCGATGAGGTTGCCGACCAGGCGTGCCTCGGTCTCCTTGAAGCCGCGTGTGGTCATGGCCGGCGAGCCCAGGCGCACCCCGCTGGTCACCATGGGCTTTTCGGGATCGTTCGGGATCGCATTCTTGTTGACAGTGATGTGCGCGTTGCCGAGCAAGGCTTCGGCGGCCTTGCCGGTCATGCCCTTGGCGCGCAGATCGACCAGCATGACGTGACTTTCGGTCCGGCCGGAAACGATGCGCAGGCCGCGCAGCATCAGCGTTTCGGCCAGCGCCACCGCGTTCTTGACCACTTGCTGCTGGTAGACCTTGAATTCGGGCGCCAGTGCCTCCTTGAAGGCTACTGCCTTGGCAGCAATCACATGCATGAGGGGGCCGCCCTGCAGGCCTGGGAAAATGGCGCTGTTGATCGCCTTTTCGAGTTCCGGACGCATCAGGATGATGCCGCCACGCGGGCCTCGCAAGCTTTTGTGCGTCGTGGACGTCACGATGTCGGCATGGGGAATCGGGTTAGGGTATTGGCCCGCCGCGATCAGTCCGGCGTAATGCGCCATATCGACCATCAGCAGCGCGCCGACGGCCTTGGCGACTTTTGCGAAGCGTTCAAAGTCGATGTGCAGCGCGTAGGCGGAGGCGCCGGCGATGATGATCTTGGGACGGCTTTCGTGCGCCTTGCGCTCCATGGCGTCGTAGTCGATCTCTTCCTTCTCGTTGAGCCCGTAGCTCACCACGTTGAACCACTTGCCGCTCATGTTCAGCGCCATGCCATGCGACAGGTGACCGCCTTCGGCCAGGCTCATGCCCATGAAGGTGTCGCCCGGCTTCATCGTGGCCATGAAGACCGCCTCGTTGGCTTGCGCACCCGAGTGCGGCTGCACATTGGCGGCCCAGCCATGTCGGTCTGCGCCAAAGAGTTGGCGCACGCGGTCCAGCGCAAGTTGTTCGGCCTGGTCCACGTACTCGCAACCACCGTAGTAGCGCCGGCCGGGGTAGCCCTCGGCGTACTTGTTGGTGAGCTGACTACCCTGTGCGGCCATCACGGCCGGAGAAGTGTAGTTCTCGCTTGCGATCAGTTCAATGTGGTCTTCCTGCCGGCGGTTCTCGCGCTGGATGATGCTCCACAGATCGGGGTCGACGGTGTTGAGGGAGTGCTCGGTGTAACTGAACATGGGGGCGGTTCCTGCGTGGATCGGAAGATTCGATATGTCTGAATCTTCGTTTACGCGTGCAACCCACACCGTGCCAATTGCGACAATCATTATTCAAATTGCGACATCTTGTCTTCTTTGCCATCAAGGCGAATGATTGAAGGGCGTGCTACTACCAGTAACCACGGCCGTCGGTGCGGCTGCACGCAGCGGTTGACAGGCCTTCCTACATGCCACACCGCACTTTGTCATCCAGCTTGTAGCAAGCCAATGGGTTCGAAAGCGACGCTTTCCCCGGATGCCAGAATGGTTGGCGCCTCGGATTTTTGATGGGTCATCCACACCGCAAGCGATATTTCATGGATAGAAAATCTCATTCACCTCACTCTCTCCCATTCAAGGCACAAGCATTATTGAACTTTCAGGAACCCAAGACAACCAAAAGCAGGCTTATGCATTGAATCTTTGCTGAACTTCCTGGAGGTGTCGGCCATGCTAAAAAAGAGACTGGATGAGGTGTCAAGAAAGCGCGTTCGCGCCAGGCGCCTGCTGCAAAAAGGCAAAAAACCTACCGAGGTCGCACACGCTGCGGGCGTGGCCCGGCAAACGGTGTACGTCTGGAAAAAAGTTCTCGATGAAGGCGGCATTGATGCGCTGCGCGACATGGCTGCGCCGGGACGGCCCGCCCGGCTCGAAGCGTGGCAGCTTGAAGGCTTGGCGCTCGCGCTGCTGAAAAAGCCCAGTGCATACGGCTTTGAGACCGAACTGTGGACACTCAAGCGCGTGGGCGTGCTCATTCATCGTCTGTACGGCGTGAAGTTTGGCCTGACCAATATCTGGCTGATCCTGGGCGCGCTGGGCTGTAGCCCGCAAAAGCCCGAGAGGCGCACCATCGAGCGCGACGAAAAGGCCGTGCGCACCTGGAAGCGCTGCACCTGGCCGGCCCTTAAAAAAAGGCCCGGCGCGAGGGGCGCGAGATCGTCTTCATCGACGAGTCGGGCCTGAGCGAGCGGCCCACGCGGGTGCGCACCTGGGCGCCCAAGGGGTGCACGCCCATCATCGAGTTTCACTTCAACTGGAGCCATGTCTCGGCCATCGCGGCTTTGACGCGCACCAGCGTCATGTTCCGCCTGCACGAGGGCAGCATCAAGAAAGAAGAGATCGTGGAATTCCTCAAGGCGCTCAAGGCGCAGATCGCCCGGCCCTTGCTGGTGATCTGGGATGGCTTGAAGTCCCATCGCAGCGTCCTGGTGCGCCAGTACCTGGACAGCCTTGACGGACAGATCGAGATCGGATTCTTGCCGCCCTATGCGCCGGATCTCAATCCGGTCGAATACCTGTGGGCCTGGCTCAAGCGGCACGCTTTGGCCAACTACTGCCCCAACAATTTGAAGGAGTTGCAAACCACGGCGCGCAACAAGCTCAAGAGCGCCCAGAAGCGGCCCAGCATCATTGCCGCTTGCTGGAAACAGGCGACGCTTTGGTGATGTCATTCATTACTGAAAGATCAATAATCAAAGCCCGGCATCGCGGGATACGCTCAATTCTGAGCATCGCCAGCGACCAGTGCGCCCGCTCAACAATGCTCACGATGTGAATCATGTAAATTTTGATATTAAAAATTATTTATTTAATATCAATTTATTCATACAAACTCCTAAAGTTGCGTGGTTCGAAGTTCGAAATGAACCGAATAAAAACACCATTCAACCCCCGAAAACATAGGAGCAATTCATGTCCACACAACTTGAGCAAGCGCTGGAAGCCGCCTTCGAAGAGGCTACGCGCCGTTATAAGGAACGGGGCTTTCAGCGTCGCGTAGGCTTTGGCAACAAGCCCGCGCTGATCAGCGTCGACTTGGCCAATGCATGGACCCGTCCGGGCAATCCGTTCACCTGCGAACACGTCGATGACCAGATCATTCCGTCCATGCAGTCCCTGCTGAAGAGCTTTCGCAAGTACGACTTTCCCGTCGTTCATGTCACCACCTGCTACCAGATCACAGACCGCAGCAATCCGCACACCGACATGGGTTTGTGGCACAACAAGATCCCGGTGGACGTGGTGGCCGAAAGCAACCCGGAGCTGTGGGCGATCGACTCGCGTATTGCGCCCATTGAGGGCGAGCAGCTGTTGATCAAAAAGCGCGCCAGTGCCTTTCACGGCACTTACCTGGCCGGCTTCTTGCGTGCTGCAGGAGTCGATACCATTTTGGTGACCGGCGTGACCGCATCGGCCTGCGTGCGCGAGACTATTTGCGATGGCCTCGCCGATGGATTCAGAACCATTGCGGTCAAGGAAGCCATTGGCGACCGCGTCCCGGGCGCCGTCTTGTGGAATCTTTTTGACATTGACGCGAAGTTTGGCGATGTCGAGACCACCGAGACCTGTCTGCAGTACCTGGACCGCATCGGCCAGGCCAAGATGGCTGGTGAAAAACTCGCGGCCTGAACGCGTTCGCCAATCGAAGCGGCACGCATCGTTCTGATTAAACGCCGTATTTTGGGTTGGCGCTCAAGGCCCGTACCCCCGATGGGAGGATGTGCCATGTGGTGGCCGATAAGTTCTCCCTAAAGTCAGAATCATTCATAGATTGAGGTATGTCATGTTCGATAAAGATAGCTTGTGCATTCCTAATGCCCGTCGGCGCGAAATACTGTTCGGGGTAGGCGCAGCAAGTGCGTTGGCCGTCGCCAGCCGACCCGTGTGGGCCCAATCTGGAGAACTTGTAGTGAGTAACTGGGGTGGCGACTGGAATGACCGCACAGTGCGCTTCGTCGAGGCGCCGCTGGTCGAGAGCAAGGGAATCAAGATCGTGCGCGCGCTCAACCTTGAGCCCGAGCGAAAGACCAAGCTGCTCGCCGAGCGTGGCCTGCCGCGTGGCAGCATCGATGTGGCGCATTTCAGTGCCGGCGACGCCTATGACCTCAACGAACAAGGCGTGCTCGAACAACTCGACCTGGCGAAGATTCCGAACTACGCCAATGTGCGGCCAGGACTGCGCGCGCCGTATTTTGTGCCCTGGGTGTTCGGCGGCGTCACGCTCGCCTACAACCCGAAGTTCATCAAGGAGCCACCGACCTCGCTGGCCGAACTGTGGAATCCTAAGTATGCCGGCAAGCTCGGCGTGCTTGATCAGAGCTATTACAACTGGATCTACATGGCAGCGCTGGCCGGCGGCGGCAGTATGAACAAGGTCGACCCTGGCTTTTTAAAGCTGGCCGAGATGAAACGGACCATGCAGCCCAAGATCTATCCGACACACCAGCAACTCGCTGCGGCCTTCGCCAATGAAGACGTGTGGATATCGGCTAACTACTCGGCGCGCATCGCGCAGTGGGCCAAGGATGGCGTGCCGGTGCGTTCGTCGTACCCGAAAGAAGGTGCAGTGACGATCATGTTTGGTGCGACGATCCCCAAGCGCGCGCGCAACAAGGATGCGGCCTACCTTTACCTCAATTCGCTGCTCGATCCGGCAGCGCTCGGAGGTTACTCAACGGCATCGATGTATGCGCCAGCCACAAGCAATGCCCAGATGTCTGACGATCTGCGCGCGGCGATCGATTTCACGCCAGCGCAGCAAGCCACGCTGCAAAACCCTGACTACGGCTACCAGTCGAAAAACCTCGGCAAGTGGCAGGAGTGGTGGAACAAGGAGTTCAAGGGATGAGCGTGTCGGCTGTGATCGGCGGCGTAGGGTCGGGCGGCGAAATCAGCGGTGCGACCGGCGTCGTGCGTGGTCGCCGCACGACGCCGGCGCTGGTCATTCCGGCATTGCTGCTGGTGGCGCTGTTCATGCTCGCTCCGCTGGCCCTGATCGTTCGCTACAGCTTCGACCTGTACGACCCGGTAAAGCTGATGCTGGGGGTGTTCAGCATCGATAACTACGCGCGGGCTTTTGCCGATCCCTTCTACCAGAAGGTGCTCGGTGTCACCGCACGTATCGCCGGGTTGTCAACCGTGATTGTCCTGCTGCTCGCATTCCCAGCCGCGTACTGCATCTCGCGTACACGATCCGAGAAGCGGCGAAGCTGGCTCATCATCCTTACGGTACTGCCATTGCTGCTCGGCAATGCTGTGCGATCGGCGGCCTGGATGGTTGTGATGGGGACCAAGGGGGTGGCCAATACAGTTCTCATTGCCCTTGGACTCACTGCGCAGCCGATAGCGATCCTGTACACGCCCACGGCCGTCGTGATCGCCCTCGTTTCGGTGCTGCTGCCATTCGCCATTATCACGATGCAAAGCGTGCTCGACGCCATCCCAACGAATATTGAGGAAGCCGCCATGTCGCTTGGCCAGTCGCCGCTGCGCGCCGTGCTCAGCGTCGTGCTCCCGCTGTCAATGCCGGGCCTTATTGCCGCAGCGGCAATCTGCTTCGCGCTCGCTATGAACGCCTATGCAACGCCGGTGCTGATCGGGGGGCCGAGCATTCAGATGATGGGGCCAGTCGTCTACGAGCAGATTGCCAAGGTTCAGAACTGGCCGTTCGGCTCGACCCTGGCCTGCATGTTGATGCTGACCACCGTGCTCCTCACCATTGTCTCCACCCGATTCCTCAGTAGAAAGTATTTCTAATCATGAAACGCTTTTCTATCGGTCGATTCTCATATCTGGCTTTCGTGACGCTGATCTTCGCCTTCGTCATCGCACCGTTGCTGGTCATTGTGTGGGCAAGTTTCTTTTCCGACCGCATCCTCACCTTTCCGCCGAGCGGCTACACGCTGAGCTGGTTTGTGCGGGCGTGGGACCTGCAGGACTTCGCTTCGGGTTTTGCGACCAGTTTGCAGGTCGGCGCCTGCGCGACGCTGGGCTCCCTGCTGCTCGGCGTGCCGGCTGCACTGGCGATCGAGCGCTTTGCGTTCCCCGGCCGCGAGACCGTGCGCCAGTTGCTGCTGTCACCCATGTACGTGCCGGCCATCGTGGCCGGCGCGGCGGTGTACATCTATTTCATTCAGATCGAGATGATGGCTGGTGTTCAGTTTGCCGCCACGTTCCACGGCCTGGTCATCGCCCACACGCTGGTGGCGCTGCCGTGGACGATGCGACTGGTGTGCGCGTCCCTGGTGACGGCCAATGCCGCGTCTGAAGAGGCTGCGCGCAGCCTGGGCGCCAATGCGCTGCAGACCTTCTTTCTGGTCACGCTGCCGACGATCCGGCCCGGCATGATTGCGGCAGCGATGTTCGCGTTCATCGCCTCGTTCTCGGACCTTGAAAAGTCCTTGTTCCTCGTCGGACCCGGCCAGACCACCTTGCCCATCTCGATCCTCAATTACCTCGAATGGAACCTCGATTCAACCATCGCCGCGGTGGCTACGGTGCAAATCGCGGTCATCGGTGCAGCGCTCCTGATATCGGACCGTTTCGTCAACCTCGGAAAGGCATTTTGATATGGCTGGCGTCACACTTTCAAGGATCCGCAAGACTTACGGTGAAATTTCTGCTGTCGAGGAAACATCCCTCGATATCCGTGAAGGAGAGCTGCTCGCGCTACTTGGCCCCAGCGGCTGCGGCAAGACGACAACGCTGCGCATGATCGCCGGCTTCATCACTCCGACATCGG
Source organism: Polaromonas hydrogenivorans (assembly GCF_040105105.1). GTDB lineage: Bacteria > Pseudomonadota > Gammaproteobacteria > Burkholderiales > Burkholderiaceae_C > Polaromonas > Polaromonas hydrogenivorans. The sequence continues at coordinate 94,190 of NZ_CP157679.1, forward strand.
GAACGATGCATATCGGAGCACGCGACGTCACGCACGTGCCAGTGCACAAGCGCAACGTCGGCATGGTGTTCCAGGGCTACGCGTTGTTCCCACACCTGACGGTGGCGCAGAACATTGAGTTCGGTCCGCGCCTGCGCCGCTGGGACAAGGCACGCATCGCCAAGCGTGTGAATGAAATGCTGCTTTGGGTGCAACTCGACAAGCATGCCGATCGGCTCCCAAAGGAGTTGTCCGGCGGGCAGCAGCAGCGTGTAGCGCTAGCGCGTGCCATGGCAGCCCAGCCCGAAGTGCTGCTGCTCGATGAGCCCTTCTCGGCGCTCGACGCCAAGCTGAGGAAGCAGATGCGCACAGAGATTCGCGAGTTCCAGCAACAGGCGGGCATCACGTCGGTGTTTGTCACGCATGACCAGGAAGAAGCGATGGCTATTGCCGATCGCATCGGTGTGATGAACCAGGGTCGGCTTGAACAGCTCGGTTCGGCTGAAGACCTGTACCAGCGTCCGGCATCGCGTTTCGTCGCAACCTTCATCGGCAAGTGCAACCTGATCGAAGGGCGCGCCACCGCACCAGGCTGCTTCGAGTCGCTCGATGGTTGCCAGCTGCGCTTTGTCGACGGTGCTGTGCCCCGGATTGCTTCAGCTCTGTGCTTTCGTCCCGAGAATGCCCGTCTCACCCTTGCCGATTGCGGAGATGTCAATGCACTGGACGTGACCTTGAAGTCGACCACTTACCTCGGTCCGGTGATCGAGCATGAGGTGGTGACTGCAGCAGGCGACTTGCTTGTCGTCTCGTCCGCTTCGGTACAAGTAGTTCCTTGTGCCGAGCCAGGGCAGCGGCTGAGTCTGACTTGGCGTGCCGAGGATTGTTTCGTACTCGCTTAGCGCTGTGCTCTGCCGGGCGAACATGAGAACCGGTGCGGATCAGGTGATCCTTTCCCCAAACATTAGGGTTCTTGAGCCTTCTACAAAATGTGTTCAAGGCGTCAGGAAATATCAGGCAAGCAACCCAAAGAAATCCATTATTAACGCGATGTGCAACTTTCAAAATGAAACCAAGCCATCGAGCTGTAGGCCGGTCCGGCCGAGTTGATGGTTGAGAAGAACCCACAGCGTATGGGCCGCGACCTTGCGGTTTATTAACGTCACCGCTATCGGCGCCGGAAATATGGGCGTAGCCTTCGTCAAATAAATTACGCACGCAGGTCATTAGGTCATCAGGTCAACGTGCCCGCACCCGGTTTTGAAAAAGCACGGGCGCTGGCCGCAGCCTACATCGGCACCACGGCCGTGGCCAGCGCCGACAAAGCCGCGCAAGCCAATGTTCGTTTTGCCTGCCGGCATTGGCAAGCTACAACGCCTCGACGGCGACCACCACTCGGTGCACGAGGTACAGCAAAAAAGCCGTTTTCTGTTGGCGTCGAGATCACAGGCAAGGTCACCGTTTTATCAGCCGGTGTCAGGCGCTTTCTTGTTCCCATGCCACCTCTGCCTGCGCCCTGCGCATGATCACTTTCCCGTGGCGGATTGACACGAGCGCATGCCCCTGTGTGCGTAGCACTTCGTAGTCACTATCTGCCGAGAGCAGCACCATATTCGCGGGACGACCAACTTCGATGCCATAACGCTCGCCTAGCGCCATTGCCTTGGCGCTGTGTTCGGTCACGAAGTCCAATCCACGCTGCAGGTCCTCATAGCCCAACATGTGGCAGATGTGCAGCCCTGCGTCCAAAATGCGCAGGATGTTGCCATTGCCCAGCGGGTACCAGGGGTCCACGATGGAATCCTGCGCAAAACATACGTTCAGGCCCGCCCGGTCGAGTTCGGGGACGCGCGTCAGGCCACGGCGTTTGGGGTAGCTGTCAAAACGCCCTTGCAGATGGATGCTTTCCGTCGGGCAACTGATGAAGCTCAGCCCTGCCTGCTTGAGCACCCTAAAGAGCTTGGAGCAGTAGGCGTTGTCGTAAGAGCCCATGGCCGTGGTGTGGCTGGCCGTCACGCGCGCGCCCATGCCGTGCACGCGGGTCACCTCGGCCAGCACTTCCAGGAAGCGCGAATGCGGATCATCTGTTTCGTCGCAGTGCACATCGACCAGGCGATTGTGGCGCTCGGCCAGGTCCAACAGAAAGTGGATGGATGACACCCCTTGGTCACGCGTGTTTTCGAAATGCGGGATGCCGCCGACCACGTCAGCCCCCATCGCGACCGCTTCGCTTATCAACGCGCGGCCGTTGGCATACGACTCGATGCCCTCTTGCGGGAAGGCGACGATCTGCAGGTCGATCAAGGGGCGGGCCTCCTCGCGCACTTCCAGCATGGCTTTGAGCGTGCCCAGGCCAGGTTCGGTGACATCGACATGACTGCGCACATGCTGGATGCCGTGAGCGGCCAGCATGCGGATGGTACGGTGAGCCCGGGATTTGGTGTCCTCACAGGTCACCAGCGCCTTGCGTTCGGCCCAGCGTTCTATGCCTTCAAACAGGGTGCCGCTCAGGTTCCAGCGGGGTTCGCCTGCCGTCAGCGCGGCGTCCAGGTGGATGTGGGGCTCGACCAGCGGGGGGATCACGAGCTTGCCGCCGGCATCGAGCCCATCGCTTGTCGCCTCTGGTTTGGGCAGGGTTCCTTCCTGAGGCTCAATAGCGCTGATCAGGCCGTCAAGCCAGTACAGGGTAAACAGGCCAGGGCGGCCGCGCAGTCGAGCGTTGATGATGTGGTTCATACAGGGGTTCTCATGGTGGGGGTATGGGGGGAGAGTCGCCAGATCATCAGCGCAATGGCAATGTTCAGGCGGTGTTGGGCGTCATTCAGGTCCAGACCGGTCAGGCTCTGAATCTGTTGCATGCGGTAGTTCAAGGTGTTTCGGTGCACGCCCAGGCGCTGGGCGGCGGCCACCAGGTTGCCGTTGGCCTGCGTCCAGGCTTCCAGCGTCTGGGTGAGCGCGGCGTGATGGGCCAAGTCGTGCTGGAGCAACGAGCCCAGGGTGGCGTTGACGAAGCGGTCTAGCAGATTGCGGTCGCGGATAGCTACCAGCAGTTCGAGCACGCCTAGTTCTTCAAAGCAGCACAGGCCCAGTCGTTCCGGGAAAGACTGGGCGGCCATCAACGCCTGGCGGGCTTGCCCGAGTCCGCGCGGCAGGTCCGTGGGCTGAGCGCAGGCGGCACTCAGTCCGGCGAAAACACGAAGTAGCGTGTCGCCCTCGTTGAGCGTGCGCAGCAGTTGTTCGACGATGGCGCGGTTGTAGGCGAGTGCATCAGCGTCGCCCGAAGGCAGCAGGGCGATCCATTGTTCGGCCTGGCTGACCACGGGCAGAGGCTGTCCTAGCGCATTCAGGCAGCTTGTCAGTTGCTGCAGCACGTCCTGTTGGAAAGACTGCAGCAGGGATTCGGCGGTCTCGGGGGCTGACGAGCGAAACAGCGGTGCGGTGCCGGTCAATTGGAGAACCAGCACTTGACGCGGCTGGCGCAGGTCGACAGCCAGGCTGGCGGCACGGTGGGCCAGAACGAGGGTGTCGGCGAGGTTGCCATCAAGCAGTTGCTCGATGAGCTGCTGGCGTGAACTGCCCAGCAGCTGCGCCTGCACAAGAGCCGAGCCGATGGCCTCGGTCACCACGATCAAGGGCAGGGCATAGGGCTGTTCGATCAGTGGCACGCCCAACCGGTCGGCCTCGCTCAGCACGCTCTCAGGAATGTGGCGGATATACAGCGGGCCAGTGAGGATGACCAGTCCGGCACATCGCCGCTCATGCGCTTCGCGCACCAGTTGCCGCAAATTGGCTTCATTGCGGGACTGGTTGATACCGGTGACAAACACCAGTTCGCCGCCAAGCACCCATTCTGCGATCGAATCACTTTCTGCCACATAGGGCCAGCGCACGGTGTGCTGCTCGCCAGCCTGCCCGGCGCGCAGGTGCATGGCCTGGAGCCGGGGCAAGAGCAGGACATCGCGAACGCTCAGGCTCATACGTTGGCACCGTCTGTAACGTCCAGCATCTTGACCAGTACCAAGGCGATGGTCGCCGCCGTGCCCCAGTCGTACCACCTGATCTGAGTGAAGCCTCGCAGAAAGTACGACAGCGTGCTGCCGATTTCACCGAAACAAAAGCGGCCCGTCAGGATCGAATTCAGGCTACTGTGGCAGGCGATTGAGCCCAGCACCGCAGCGTACAGGCCCAGCAGCAGGCTACCGGTGATGCATGCCTCGATCAGGGTTTTAAAGTTGTAAGCCATGCCCATCTTGCTTCCAGCAAACTTAACGACCATGAAGAAGGCGAAGCTGAACAGCAAGATGGACGTGGACATCAGGCCTATTCGGGATGCGGGTGGTAATTCACTCAATAAGCAGTTGTGATGAAAGTCTGGTGCTTGGGTCATGTCTTCAACTTAGGTGATCTCAATACCAGAGACATTGCAAACTGTGTGCCATGAAAAACGCGTGCCTGGCATCTCAGATTAGTCGGAAAAAACAACATTGTTTGTGCATAGTGAACATTTTTATGCTCTCTAGGTCAAGATGTGCACCATGTGCAAGCAAGAATATCTATCGGCGCATCATCACGGTGCGACAAGCAACAATTCGGTGCTGAACTGATATGGTCGGCTTTAAAAGAGGCAGTATGCTTAGCTGAAGATTACTAAAGACTATGTACGTTCTGCACAATTGAAGCACTGCCCAAGATCGGCTTTAACCGCACGACGCTCATCAAGTAATTAAAGCGGCATGGTTCGGAGCTGGAAATGAACCCAATAAGGACATCCTCAAGCCTGACATGCTGCCCGAAGGCATGTCAGGCGCATGCCGCTGCAGCGCACACAACATCCCGGTGATCTTCAAGCACTGCAACCGAAATGTGACCTTCTTGCCCAAGGGCGTCAGTGCACATCATCATCAAAGCTTGATAGCGCATCTGGCCAGGTTTCAATTTGCCTAATCTGGCTTGGCACAGGATTTGCGTCTAGCTTCGCCAAGCCCGATTCCAATTTGCCGCCAATCCGGCTTGGCATATGCCGAAATTCAGGCGGAAAAAATTACCCAAGGAACGAGGACTATGAGCATTGACAACAGCGCTGGATTCAATCGGCGAAATTTCCTGAAGACTACTGGCGCCGCTGCCGTGCCAGCCAGTTTCTTCATTGGCGGCACTGCGCGCGCGCAGTCGCCGACTACGCTGAACATGCTCGCGTGGTACGGACACGGCGAGCCGGACATCGTGGCTGAATTCGAGGCGAAGAACAATTGCAAGATCAAGCCGAAGTACTACACCGGCGGCGACAACATGCTTGCTTTGATCTCGCAGTCGCCTGTAGGAACCTACGATCTCATTCTTTCCGATGCGGAATACGTACCGCCGCTGCAAAAAGCCGGTTACCTGGAGAAGCTCAATCCGAAAGATTACCCATTCGACGACTTCTTTCCTGAATTCCAGAAATTTTCCGGTCACTGGCAGGGCAATGACCTGTATTCGGTGCTGACCCGCTTCGGCTTTCTCGGCGTTGCCTACAACACCGATGCGGTGTCGGAGAAAAAGGCTCGGTCGTACAAGGTGTTCTGGGACCCAGCCTACAAGGGCAAGGTTGGCCACTTCGATTGGTACCTGCCCAGCATGGGCCAGATCAGCATGCTCAATGGCAACAAGAGTCCGTTCGACCTCAGCGCAGCGCAGTTCTCAAAGTTGAAGGACACCGTCAAGACCTTGCGTCCGCAGGTCGCCGGATTCTTCGACTACGGCGGTACGTACGGCGGGTTGAAGAGCGGCCAGATCCATCTGATGTGCGGTATCGGCGACTGGATCACTGGCGGACTGAAAAAATCCGGTGCCAAGGTCGATTCGGTAGTCCCTGACGAGGGCGGCTTGCAATGGACTGAATCGTTTTCCATCGGCAAGGCCAGCAAGAACCAGGAGCTGGCGAAAAAGTTCATCCAGTACATCACTTCGGCCAAGGGACAGGTCGCCTCAGCGCGCATGGCTGCCTACCCGGCGATGATTCCGAACAAGAAGGGTTGGGAAATGCTCAATGCCTCAGACCCAGCCGAAGCCAAACGGCAGGGCATGGTGCTGACCGGGCATAGCTGCCTCGACGACATTCGTTCGGGCAAGATCCGGTTCCGTGAGTTGCCTCGCCAGCAGCCGATCGAGGACTGGAACGACTTCTGGTCGACCTACAAGATGCGGGCCTGATCACTTTGCGCGCTGGCGGCTGACCCAAGTGGCCGCCGATAGCGCGAGGACTGATTTCATCGCCGCCATCGGCATCCATTGTGCAGGAGCAAAAATAATGACAAAGCAAGTAAATCAGCGGCGCTGGCCGTTGATAGGTCCACCACTACTATGGCAGTTAGCCTTCTTCGCGCTGCCATTGTTATTCTTGGTCGTCATTTCATTTTGGTCAGTGCAGAACTTTCGGCTCGAACCGGACTTCACTTTCAAGAATTGGGTCACGATGATGACCCGGGATACCTTCTGGTCCGCTTATGGCTATACGTGGCAGCTTGCGCTCGGTGCGGCCTTTCTGGCCTCGCTGCTCGCGCTGCCAGCGGCCTACAGCATCACCTTCCACTTGTCCGAGCGCGCCCGCGGCATCGCGGTGATGCTGCTTGTTGTGCCATTTTTTACCTCTTACATTGTGCGGGCCTATGCCTGGCAGGTGTTCCTTGCCGACAACGGCATCATCAACGCACTGCTGACCCAGTTGGGCATCGAACCGTTGCCTCTGCTCAACAATTCTTTCGGTACGTTGGTAGGCTACCTCACGTTGTGCATGCCGCTGGTCGTATTGATCCAGGTGATGGGCATGAGCCAGATTGATCGCGTACTCATCGAGGCTGCCCGCAACCTGCGCGCCGGACCATGGCGCACGCTGTTTGAAGTGGTGATCCCGGCGATGAAGGCTTCGCTGGTAGTAGCCTGGCTATTCGCCTTCATCCTTTCGTTCGGCGATTTCGTCAGCCCGACTTATCTCGGCGGCGGCGGCTCGCCCACGCTCAGCAACCTGATCATTGACACTACAAAGTCCGGGCAGCAATGGCCCCGCGCGGCGGTGGTAGCCATCGCAATGATCGTCACCCTGGTGGCAACTTCTCTGCTTGCCGTGGGCTACGCTTACAAGGAGCGCAAATAATGTGGAATTTCGTGCGCAACGCGGGCCGGTTGTATATGCTGCTGGTGCTGGCTTTCATCCTGGCTCCATTGATCGCGAGCCTGGTGTTCTCGTTCAATGCCGACCGCTTTCCTTCTTTACCGTTAAAGGGCTTCACCACCGAGTGGTATCGGCTAACCTTTAGTGATCCGATGGTGCTTGACGCCTTGAAACGCAGCATTGGCGTGGCCATCCCGGCCGGGTTGCTCTCTACGTTGCTGGGCTTCGCGGCAGCCTACAGCGACTACCGTTTTAGCTTTCGCGGCAAGAGCGTGTTCAACCTTTTAATGATGCTGCCGCCGACGATACCCGCCGTGATCATGGGCTTGGCCATGCTGTCGTATCTGTCGCGCCTCAACCTGGCAGGTAACGTCTATGCCATCTTGATCAGCCACATCGTCACGGGCTTGCCATTCGCGATGGCGATCATCCGGCTGCGTCTGTCGCAAATGGACCCGTCTCTTGAACAGGCCGCGTGGAACTTGCGCGCCAATGCTGGCCAGACGCTGTGGCACGTTGTCATTCCGTTCAGCAAGCAAAGTCTGATCGCCGCTTTCCTGATCACGACGGCGGTGTCGTTCGATGAGTTCGCAGTCGCCTGGTTCGTGTCTGGCCTGGAAGAGACAGTTCCAGTCCGGGTGCTCGTGTTCCTGCAGGGACAGGTCAGCCCACGCATCAACGCTATCGGCACAGTCATTTTCGCCACGTCCATTTTGCTTGTGGTCCTTGCCATGGCGTTCTCAGGTCTCGGCAAGGCTATTCGCCCCAAGAAGTCCGAGCAATGACGCAAAGGGGTCAGACCCCGTCCGGCAATCTGTTTTTTTAGGCAATCATGACAAATCATTTACTTGAGATCGACCGAGTTACCAAGCGATTTGGCGACTACTCGGCGGTAACCGAAACATCATTCAGTATCGAACGCGGCGAATTTCTCGCCATCATGGGTTCGAGTGGCTGCGGCAAGACGACAATGCTACGCATGCTGGCAGGACTGGACCAGCCAACCACCGGTGAAATCCGGCTCGATGGCAAGTCTCAGAACGGCTTGCCGGCATGGGAGCGCGATCTTCCCTTGGTGTGGCAGAGCCTGGCGCTGTTCCCTTTTCTGAGCGTGCTGGACAACGTCGCCTTCGGACTCAAGATGCGCGGCATCGGCAAGCACGAGCGTCACACCCGGGCGCAGACTTGGCTCAAGAAACTCGAACTTGGCGAGTTTGCCCAGCGCAACGTTTCCCAGCTGTCGGGCGGACAGCGCCAGCGCGTCGCGCTCGCCCGCGCCTTGGTCACCGAGCCCAAGGTGCTGCTGCTCGACGAACCCCTCAGCGCGCTCGACGCGCACTTGAGCGTGCGCATGCAAGCTTTGCTGCGCTCGTTGCAGCGGGAACTCGGTATCACCTTCATCTATGTCACCCACAGCCAGACCGAGGCTTTCTCGATGGCCGACCGTGTCGTGGTGATGAGTCGGGGAAAGGTCGAGCAGATCGGCGCTCCGAAGGATATTTATCGCCAGCCAGCAAACCGTTTCGTAGCGGAATTCATCGGCAATGTGAATATCCTGCGCGGCGCTGTCGAAACGGTGGCCAATGGCGTTGCCACGCTGCATACGCCGCTCGGGTTTATGACTGCATCGACCGGCGGTGTGACTGCCCGGCCGGGGATGGAAACCGACTTCTTTGTCAATGCCGACCAGATCGCGCTGGGCCTGCAGCCGCAGGAAGAGAACCAGGTAAGCGCCAAGCTATTGAGCTACAAATTCGTCGGTAGCATGGTAACGCTATATCTCGAACTGCCCAATGGCGATGAAATGAAGGTCAGTGTGCCCGAACCTGTCTATGACCGGGTGGGGGTGAAGATTGGCGACATGGTTCATGCGTCCTGGCCTGCCAGCGCAGCGCAACTGTTCCCTGTGACCGAATAGTCCAAAGAGGCAGTAAGAGAGGCCGCGAAACCTGCTTCCAGGAAGCATGTCAATTGACCGGGCCGGGATTTTTGTGATTTTCGAGCGATTTCGAGTTCCAAAGGCTGGATGACGTGAGCGATGCACGCACACGCTGGTGGGCTTGCCGCCTCACTGGCTGGCCTTGACCAGCGCGAGCACTTCGGCCAGGCCGGCACCGGGCATGCCCCGGGCCATGGCCCGAGCAAACAGGCCCAGCAGGTAATACACCGCCGCCGGCCTGACGGGCACGGCATAGACCGAACTGCCCTGGCCGGTGACGACCACCAGGCCGTCCGCCTGGCGGCGCAGCTCGACAAACTTGTCGCGCTCTACGCCGTGCTGGCCAAATCGGGCCGAAGGGCTCAGGTTCATCAGGACCGCGATGGCGGCGGGCATTTCCTCGGGGGTGAGCTGGATTACCAGCTTGCGCTCCCAAGCGTAGCCCCCGCCGCTGCCCAGGGCATGGGCCGAGTCGATGCTCACCACGTGCACGCCCAGATAGTCGCCGCCCCGGCGGTGCGGGGTAACTTCCAGCGTGTGCGCCGCGGCCTTGCCGAACAGGCGCAGGCGCAGCCGACTCTCGTCCGGGGAATGCCCGGCGCTGGCCGAGCCAGAGGCGTTGGGAAAAGCTTCCGGCCGCTGGCGCGCAAAGCGGGTGGGCAGCGCGGGGAGAGCGGCTGACAGATTTGACGCGGCCGCATCCGGCATCTCGTCCTTGGGTTCGTCCTCCCAGCCGGGCGCCTGACCACCGGGCAAGCCGTGGTCGTCAGCATCATCGGGCCAGGGAAACAATGGCGTGTCCACGGCCGTGTCTTCAGGGATGTCGGGTCCGGCCTCTTTTGGCCGGTCCGCTTGCGATTGACCGGCTCCCAGGGGCAACGTGGCGGTCAGCCAGGCGCGCAGCGTGTCCACGTCGCCAGGGTTGCTTTGCAGCTGCGCGAGACGCTGCTGCATGTCCCAGCCTTCTTGCCGCAGCGCCAGGCCGCAGGCAAACAGGCCGGCACTGGTGAAGGCCAGGCTGTGGGCGGCCAGCCGGTCCAACAGGGCAGGGCGCGTGCAGGCTGCGGCCCAGCTGAGCACGCTCAACTCGCCGGGCTGCTCCCGGCCCCGCGCCGCCAGCGACAAAACGCTTTCGAGTCTTTCGCGCTCAAGCGGGCCCAGCCCTTCTGTGAAGCCGGCGAGCCGCACCGGATCGGGCGCGGGCGTGCCGCGCGAGGCGCACACCTGGCGCCACAACTGCTCAAACGCCGCGTCTTGGCTCCTTGGGGTTCCCGATGGATGCATCATCCGGCTTTCAAAGCGGAAAAGGGCTTAGCAGGTGTGCGCCCAGGCGGCTCATGACACTGGCGTCCTTGAAGCCGCAGCGGCGCTGGATCTCTTGCAAAGGCACGCCGGCGTTGAACCACATGGCGATGCAGGTGTTGCGCAGCGTGTTGGGCCCCATGTGGGCCAAGGCGCCCGGATCGAGCGTAGCCATGGGATTGGGCGCGTCCAAGAAACCTTTTTCCACCAGGCAGCGCGCCAGATGCGCCTGGCAGATGTTGTACAGGCCGTTGGGCGCAATGGAGCGCCCAATGCGGTCGCCCACGATCAGGCGGCTGCCCGGATGCAGGGCAGGAAGGCCCACGGGGCGCACCTCGAGCCAGGCGTGCAGCGCCCGGCTGGTTTCCGGATCGAGTTGGAGCACCCGTTCGTGTCCGCCGCCCGCCTTGCGCACGCGCAGGAGATAAAGCAGGCCCGACCCGGCAGGGCTTTCAGGCGACTCCGTGCAGGGCCGGGCACAGTCCAGCGTCAAGCCGATGATCTCGCGCACGGTGAGCGCCGCGCGCATCATGAGCAGCAGCGCCAGGCGGTTGCGCCTAGCCTTGAAGTCGTCGCCACCGGGAAAGCCGTCATGCAGACCATCGTGCAGCGCGGCCCACATGGGAGGAGATAGTGCCAGCGAAGGCACGCGCTCGGTGGCCGGCGGCTGGGCGCCCTCGGCCGGGTTGCACTCGACGAGGCGGCTCGCCAGCGCATGGTCGTAGAGGTCACGAAGCACGCGCCAGTACCGGCGCCGCGTGACGGGTGAGGTTTTCTTGACACTCGAGCGCGGGCTGATGGCTTGGCAAAACGTGGCGATATCGACGCTGCGCGCCGCATCCCAAGCAACACCGTGCACCGTGCAAAACGCCAGCCAGTGACGCCAGACCAGAGAAGCTTGCGTCAAGCCGGCCGCGCCCATGGGTTTGAGGTCCGTGCGGACGAGCCGGGCGGCCTGCCAGGACGCAAAGAACGCGCCGGGATCCACAGCGGTCACATCAAGCATCCGATGGCTCCTCGATAAAAATTGCATTTACAACAAGCCGACCCCACAAATCATACCCGCCCCATGCCACCTTCCTCTTGAAAAGCGAAGCCCGACTTTGGACTTCCTCATTTCCCCTTCGCTCCCCTTAAGGCACGGGGACGGGAGAGAGAAAAGGTCGTTCAGGGGTATCGGGAAGGATGTTTGTTGTAAATGCAATTAATTAACCGATACTCATGCAAAGTATGAACGTGACCAGGCAAGGAGGACATTGCCCCGCCTGGGCTGGACGTGGTGGCCGGCCAGATCTTGAGCGCCTACCATGGCATGCGCAAACGCAAGGCTTGAGAGCGCAAGTGGCCTGAGCCGTCCGAACCCCAACAGGCGAGCCGGCACGATGAACCAGCGATGGCGCTGCGCTCCGGCAACGACCACCGGGCTGCCTCGGATTGTGTGGTGGTGCCTCATCCTTGGTGCGCCCGGATTTGGTCAATAGCCGGCTCGATAGCAGCAGACAGGCACCCTTTGGAGACACTATTAACACGGTTTTCTATGCTTAGTCGTTCGTTTTATTTGTACATTAAACCTATAATTTCGTGTAAATGAATGACAACTGCACCATTCAACTTTTTTGCGACGACTCATGGCACGATGTCGCAACAGTCGCGCTTATCGGACCAGAGCAGGATGGATGGCGCGCTAAAACTTACTCAGGCTACGCGGTCGAATGGGTGGTGAATCATGGCCATGCGCGCGACGCCCACGCGCTGTCGTGCCAGCTTGCGGTTGGACTCGAGCCTGTGGAGTTGCCGCACTGGCCGGTTTTTCTCATCGACATGCTTCCTCAGGGCTTCGGACGTGAGGAACTGCTGCGACGCATCGGCCTGCCAGCAACAATGGCGGAAGGCGCGGACTGGCGCTTGCTCCAAGCCGGGGCGGGCAATCCCATTGGTAACCTGCGCGTCAAGGAAGCGGCACAGTGGCTCCTGCATCATGCGGGAGCAACGCTCGGCTTTACCGACGCCGAAGTGGCGGCCCGCAGCGAAGACTTCACGGAATTCCTGGCGTCGCACGGCCTGTTTGTCGCGGGCTCTTCCGGCGTGCAAGGCGAGTGGCCCAAGGTGCTGCTCACCCGAGCCCACGACGGGCTCCTTTACCTAGACCATACCCTGGCCGATGACCAGGCGCGCGAGCACTACATCGTCAAGTTCGGGCGAGGCGCTAACCCGTCCCTGGCCAGCATCCTGCGGCATGAAGCGCCCTACATGGAGCTTGCGCGCCGACTGGGCCTGCGCGTGCATGCTTCGCTGGCGCTCAAGCAGCAAGCCTTGTTCATCCGGCGGTTCGACAGGGCCGTGCAGCCTGGCGGGCGGGTGGTACGCCTAGCCCAGGAGAGCATCGCGTCTCTGACGGGCCTTCCCGGGTTCGGGGCCGTGCCCAGCCATGACCAGGTGTGCCGAGAACTGATGGCGCGCTGCGCGGACCCCGAGGCGGAGGTGCTCGAGTACATAAAGCGTGACGTGGCCAACCTCGCGCTTGGCAACAAGGACAACCACGCCCGAAACACAGCCCTGCAACGAGATTTCGCGGGCGGGGTGCGGCTTGCGCCGCTTTATGACTTCGCGCCCATGTACATGCACCCGGATGGCATTGCCCGGCGCATCAGGTGGGCCGAAAACGATGGCGGGCGCCCGGATTGGCGCCGGGTGGTCGATCGGGTCTGCGAAATCGGCGCGCAGGTTCCGTCGAAGGGGCGTCGGGTCCGGGCAAAGGCGACCCCTGCCGTGCGTCGGGAATTTTTGGTCGCGGGCCTGAAGGCCATGGTGCCAGCGCTGCTGGAAATTGCGCAGCAGGGCAGCGCCATGGGCCTGGACCGCGAAGTCCTGAACCACTTGCGGCCTGGAATTGTGGGGCAGGCCGAACGTTTGTCCGCTCTGGTGTGAGACGCGCCAATGGATAAACGGTATGCCGCACTGACGCTGGTGCAGCAAATGGACCTGCGCCGCAAGGCTGTCGAAGATGTGTTGGCTCACCAGGAATGGAGCCTGCCCGAGGCCATCCGGCACCTGAAGAAAACGATGCGGCTCACTACTGCGGAACTCGCCAAGCTTGCGGACGTGGGGTTTCGCACGCTGCAGGACATAGAGCAGGAGCGCAGCGAGGGAAGCGTTCAGACGATGGGCCGCATCTTCGGCGTCCTTGGCCTGAAGCTTGGCGTCGTGCGCGCCGCCCCGAACGCCCCTGCAGCACAAACAAACACCACAGCGAACGGGCACCTGCCCGACCAGGCTTGATGCCTGCGTCACGGACTTGCCGCCCCAAGGCACGCCGGACTTCTTCCTCGTCGATTGAGCGCGCCGCTCCAAAGCCGGCGACCTGGCGGGCACCGTTGAGCTCGATGGCGACAAACCTGAAGTCGCCCAGTTGAAGTCATGAATTGGGCTTCCGGAAATCTCTTCACGTACACAGCCTGGCAGGTTTCCCAGGCCGGAGTGCCGAGCTCCAGCACCCGTGAGCATGAAGATGTTGCAGGTGCCCGCCCCGGTGCGGCTTCGATGGGCTGGCGCGTCTGCCCGATCAACTGCTGCGGCGTCTCGTTCATGCACACCACCGGGCGGGCCTCATCAAAGGGCCGGCTATAGACGCCGAGCACCCGCTCCATGGCCGCCATGAACTCCCCGCTACCTGGGGCGGGTATCACCCCGCGAACCTCGTGCCAGAGCTTGAGTTCGTTTTTTTAAATGTGCGCCGTACCGTCTTCCCACGACATGCTTTGTTGTTGAGATAATGGCTCAACAGTCACACCTTCGTCATCATCAACAACGGGAGCGCTGCATATGACACTTTCTGACGCTCAAAGGTTAAAAAACAAAGCCCTGGCCCGCATCGTGGCCGAGCAGTTCAATGACGAGCAGGCCTACGTCGATCTAACGACCACTGCGCTGCAGGTTTGCCAGGGGCGCATTGCGCTGATTTCGCTGCAGGACGGCGACAAGATGTGGTTCAGGACCCGGGTCGGGTTAGACGCACTGCAAATTCCAAAAGACAAGTCGTTTTGCGAGTGCGCCATGGCTTTTTGCGACCGAATTTTGGTGGTGGAAGATGCGGCTGCAGATCCGAGATTCGCAGATAACCCATTGGTCACTGGACCGCTGGGCATCCGTTTTTATGTGGGAGCGCCCTTGGTGCTCTCAACCGGCCTGGTGTTGGGCAATCTTTGTGTTCTGGACAGTGAGCCCAGGAAGCTGGCAGCTGAAGAGCTGGACATGCTTGATTTTCTCAGCAAGCAAGTGGCCGTGATGCTTGAAAAAAGCAGGTCCTACATCCGCCCGCAGGCTGGCGTTTAGGCAAAGGGCAAATCAGGTAACCGCCCGGATAGCCCAAATCCCTTTCAATTTGAAGGGTGTGCTGTGCCCGACGATGACACCCCTATTCCAAGATCGGGTGGTACGTGTTCGATTGCGTTTTCCATAGTGGCCTCCATGTTGATGGAGGGCGTCCAGCTGTAGGCTTTTCGCCGCAAACTACAGGTAGTTTTCGCGGCAACCTTGCAGACATTGATCACCTGCCTGGCGCAAAGGGCCCATCGCAGACAGGTAGCCTCAGACGGCCCAGATCATCCTGGCCTTACAAATTGGGCAAGCTGCTCAGCTTGTACAGGACCCACGCTCTCTTTATCCTGCATTTTTGTATATGACGACATCCACGCTGACTTTTGCAGGCGAAGGAGCCATGCGGGCGCTGTTGAGGGCGCACGATTGGTCAGGCTTTGCCCTGGGGCCGCCCACCGCGTGGCCAGGCCCCTTGAAGACAGTCATCCAGCTCATGCTCGACTGCAGGCGGCCCAGTTGCCTGGCCTGGGGGCCGCAGCTTCACCTCTTCTATAACGACGCTTATATGGAAGTGCTTGGAGAAAAACATCCATCGGCTTTGGCCAGGCCGTTTTGGGATGTCTGGCCCGAGTTAAGGCAGGATCTGGGACCGGCCGTGGCGCGTGCCCTGAAAGGCGAGCCTTCTTTGCAGAAGAACATGCCGTTTCAGATCATGCGCCAGGGTTTTCTGGAGCCCACGTTGTTCATCTTTTCACTGCTGCCCGTCCGGGACGATGAGGGTCAGGTGGCGGGCCTGTTCAGTCTGGGCATGGAAACCACCGAACAAGTTCAAGCCGAGCAGAGCCAGCGTTTCTTGCTGGCGTTGACCGATGGCCTGCGACCTCTTGACGAGCCCGACCGCATCACGGCGCTGGCGTGCGAAATGCTGGGTCGGCATCTGAAGGCTTCGCGGGTTTTTTATTGCGAAGTTGACCATTTACAAAGAACATTTTTTATCCGCAGCAACTGGGTCAGGCAAGGCCTGGACAGCGTGGCCGGAGAAACGAGGCGGCTCGATGACTATGGTCCGCAAATCATCGACATGCTGTATGGCGCACAACCGGTCGCCATCAACGATATCGCCCAAGACCCGCGCACGGCCCCCTACGCCCAGGCGTATCGGCGCATCGGATTGCGCGCCTACCTGGCCATACCGCTGATCAAATCGAACCGATTGATCAGCCTGCTGAGTGTGCATTCTGACGTGCCTCGCCGCTGGAGCCGGCGAGACAGGTATCTTTGCGAACAACTCATCGAGCGTACCTGGGCTGCCGCGCAAAATGCGCATGCCCAGGCCCAATTGCGCACAGCGGTCGACAAGCTCAAGATGGCAGACGCGCAAAAAGACGAATTCCTGGCCATGCTGGGCCATGAACTGAGAAATCCGCTGGCCCCGATCCGCTCGGCGGCCGAGCTTTTGATGCGGGCAAAGCTCGACGAAGGGGAGGTGCGCCAAACCAGTGAAATCATCGCGCGACAGGTGGACCACATGACCGTCCTGATTGACGATCTGCTCGATGTCTCCCGCGTCACCCGAGGCTTGATCGAACTGGAGAAAACGCCGCTGGACATGCGCCGTATCGTGCAGGATGCGGTCGAGCAGGTGGATCCGCTGATCCGCTCAAGACACCATCATCTGGCGCTGCATCTGACGCCTGAAGTCACCACCGTCATGGGCGACGAAAAGCGGCTGGTGCAGGTGGTCGCCAACTTGCTGAACAATGCCGCCAAATATACCCCCCAAGGCGGCCATCTCGTGCTCAGGACCGAGCTGCATGACCAGAAGGTGGTGCTCAGCGTGATGGACGACGGGATCGGGATGGAGCCTGAACTGGCCAGCCGCGTGTTTGAGCTGTTTGCGCAGGCCGAGCGCACGCCAGACCGCGCTTCTGGCGGCCTGGGACTCGGGCTTGCCCTGGTCAAAAGTCTGGTCGAGCTTCATGGCGGAGGCGTGACAGGCGCGAGTATTGGTCCGGGCAAGGGAAGCACCTTCACGGTGAGCCTGCCGCGACTGCCGGTTCAAGCTGAGCGGGCCAAGGGGCAGCAGGCAGCATGACTTCTGCAAAAATCGACCCACGCCCTGCGCGTGATGGTCGTGGACGCCAACGTCGAGGCAGCCCGGAGGTTGGCAATGGTGCTGCACGCCTCGGGTCACCAGGCGGTGATGGAGCACGCAGCGCGGCCAAGCCCTGGAGCGGTGCCAGATAGGAAGCCATTGAAGCGGAAAATGCCAAGGCCGCGCGCCGCCTCAAGCGCTATGAGGTGATTGCTGAAAAGCACCGTGACAGTCAGCAACCAGGCGGCATGCCGCTTTCCGTGGCCGAACTGCTGGAATGGCACAGCCTTGAGCACCCGCAAAGGGCAACATTGAGCTCCAGCGCCGAGGGCAACTAAACCGCCTTGCCCACTGGCGCTTCTGCGCGCTCAGCCGGTGGCGTGAGGCGTCACACATTCCTGGCCGATGTTCCAGCTTCACGGGCAGCATGAACCGCTACTTTCCTGTTATGGCTTGGTCAGCCCCACGCAAAACGATGAAAGGCTCAAACGCGCATGCGTGCCGGGCGCTCAAGCTGCTGGCTGAGCGGGCGGTGGCGATGGCGTGGATCGACAGCTTGTCGTGGGAAGACGGTGCGGCGCACACTCAAAAAATGAACTCAAGCCCTGGGGCAAGGTCGGCTGCAAGGCTCCTGCCCGGGGGCCGAACCGTCATAAGCCAGCAAGATTCGCTTGTATATGGCAGACCTTCAAGTTTTAAGGAGGACTGGCGACTATTCCAGCGTGAAGCCGATCTTCAGGGACACTTGCCAGTGCGCCACCTTGCCATCGACCACATGGCCCCGGGTCTCGGTGACGGTGAACCACTGGATGCTGCGCACCGTCTCATGCGCCTTGGCGATGGCCGTGCTCACGGCCTCTTCAATACTGACGCTGGACGAGCCGGTCAGCTCCAGCAGCTTGTAGACATGATGGCTCATCGCATGACTCCCAAAGTTGATCGGCTTGTGCAGCGAAATCTTACGCGCTGTGCGATGGAACTCCAAACACACAGCCACACGGGCAAGCAGCGTTGGCGAGGTGATGCTCGATTCCTTGAAGGCCACAAAGATGGGCAGCATATGTCCCCTACACTGAGCCAGCTTGGCAACGCTTGAGCTATCCGCTAAAAAGCAGCATGAAACCCAACCTGGAGCTATTGCAATGATCGAAGCCCTGGTAGCGGGCAAGCTGCACGGCCAGCCCGCCCAAAAGATCTCCAAGACGGGAAAACCGTTCGTGGTCGCCAAGGTGCGCGCCCATGCCGGCGACGCCGATGTGTTCGTGAACGTGATTGCCTTCAGCCAGGCCGCTTGCGAAGCGTTGCTGGCGCTGGGCGAGGGCGACGCGGTGGCGCTGGCCGGCAGCCTCGTGCCCAAGGCGTGGACGGACCGAGAAGGAATTGCTCGGCCGGCACTCGACCTGGTGGCCAGCCAGGTCTTGAGCGCCTACCATGTGATGCGCAAGCGCAAGGCGGTCGAAGGCAGGCCGCCTGGCCCGTCCGAACCCCAGCCGCCAAGCCGCCACGATGAGCTTGACGATGGCGCTCCGCTGGACTTTTGAGCCGCGAGAGCTCTTGCCCATGGGCACTACTGGCAGCGCGTCTTCAAGCGCAGCTCGTGGTAGCGCGGCGATGCCTGCCGGGCCTTGCTCGACAGCCTTGACAAGCATGCCCACGATGATGGGCTGTCCTGAGCAGCACTCGGGCGCCAGGTCGCCCGGCCTGGGCAGCCACGAGCGGCTTCACCGTGTGCTGACTATTGACGCTACCTGCTTCTATTGCCGCTGGCAGTCAAGGGATTGAACCCTTGTTGGGCTGTCCCTGACCGGGGTCACTTCAGAAAACGGATCACAACGTACGTTAAGCCGGCGGCATTGGCCGCAGGGGCCTGAACTTGCCTGCACCGGCCTTGGCACTGCTTTTCCACAGGTAGTCGCCTGTCAGGTTGATGTGCTCCCAGCCCAGCGGCGAGAGGTGCTGCAGCAGCGCATCGTCCACGGGCTTTGCATGACCCCGCATTGCGTTGATGGTCCGCTCCAGATACACGGTGTTCCACAGCACGATGGCCGCCGTGATGAGGTTCAGGCCGCTGGCGCGGTAGCGCTGCTGTTCAAAGCTGCGGTCGCGGATTTCCCCCAGTCGGTAGAAGAACACCGCCCTGGCCAGGGCGTTGCGCGCCTCGCCCTTGTTTAGCCCGACCTGCACGCGCCGGCGCAGCTCCACGCTTTGCAGCCAGTCGAGGATGAACAACGTGCGCTCGATGCGCCCGAGCTCGCGCAGGGCGATGGCCAAGCCGTTCTGGCGCGGGTAGCTGCCGAGCTTTCTGAGCATCAGCGAGGCCGTCACCGTGCCCTGCTTGATGGAGGCGGCCAGCCGCAGGATGTCATCCCAGTGGGCGCGGATGTGCCTGATGTTCAGCCTGTCGCTGCTGATCATCGGCGCGAGCGCGTCATAACTGGCATCGCCCTTCAGGATGAACAGTTTGGTCTCGCCCAGGTCCCGGATGCGCGGCGCGAAGCGAAAGCCCAGCAGGTGCATCAGCCCAAAGACGTGATCGGTAAAGCCCGCCGTGTCGGTGTAGTGCTCCTCGACCGCTAGGTCGGACTCGTGGTACAGCAAGCCATCGAGCACATAGGTGGAATCGCGCACGCCGACGTTGACCACCTTGGCGCTGAAAGGCGCGTACTGGTCCGAGAGGTGGGTGTAGAAGGTCCGGCCCGGATCGCTGCCGTATTTCGGGTTGATATGCCCGGTGCTCTCGGCCCGGCCGCCCGCCTTGAAGCGCTGGCCGTCCGAGGAGGACGTGGTGCCGTCGCCCCAGTTCCCGGCAAAGGGCTGCCCAAGCTGGGCATTGACCAGCTCGGCGAGGGCCGATGAATACGTCTCGTCCCGGATGTGCCAGGCCTGCAGCCAGGACAGCCTGGCGTAGGTCGTGCCGGGGCAGGACTCGGCCATTTTGGACAGGCCCAGGTTGATCCCGTCGGCCAGAATCGTCGTGAGCAGCAAGGCCTTGTCCGGGGCCGTGTCGCCGGCCTTGAGGTGCGTGAAGTGCCGGGTGAAACCGGTCCACTCATCGACCTCCATCAGCAACTCGGTGATCTTGACATGCGGCAGCAGCGCCGCCGCCTGGTCGATCAGGCTTTGGGCAGCATCAGGCACCGCCGCGTCCAACGGCGTGACCTTCAGGCCCGACGCGGTGGTGATGATGGCATCCGGCAACTCGTTGGCCGCAGCCAGTCGATTGACCGTGGCCAACTGCTGCTCCAGCAGCGACAGGCGGCCCTGCAGGTACTGCTCACAATCGGTGTCAACGGCCAGCGGCAGCTGGCTGGCCAGTTTCATCGCGGCAAACTTTCCGGCGGGCACCAGGTAGTCCTCGAAATCCTTGAACTGGCGCGAACCCTGCACCCAGACATCGCCCGAGCGCAGCGCGTTCTTGAGTTCGGACAACGCGCACAGCTCGTAGTAGCGCCGGTCGATGCCCTCGTCAGTCAGAACCAGCTTGGCCCAGCGCGGCTTGACAAACGCGGTCGGCGCGCCGGCAGGCACCTTGCGGGCGTTGTCGGCGTTCATGCCGCGCAGCACGTCGATGGCGTCGAGCACGCCCTTGGCGGCCGGGGCCGCCCGCAGTTTCAGAACCTCCAGGAATTGAGGCGCATAGCGGCGCAGCGTGGCGTAGTTCTCGCCAATGCGGTGGAGGAAATCGAACTGCGCCGGCTGCGCGAGCTTTTGCGCTTCCCCAACGCTGGCCGTGAACGCATCCCAGGAAAGGACAGATTCGATGGCCGAAAAGGGATCGGCGCCGCTTTGTTTGGCTTCGAGCAGTGCCTGGCCGACGCGCCCGTACAGGCGCACCTTGTCGTTGATGGCCTTGCCCGAGGCCTGGAACTGCTGCTGGTGTTTGTTCTTGGCCGCGTTGAACAGCTTGCCGATGATGCGGTCGTGCAGGTCGATGATCTCATCGGTGACGGTGGCCATACCCTCGATGGCCAGCGCCACCAGGGTCGCATAGCGCCGCTGGACCTCGAATTTGGCCAGGTCGGCAGGCGTCATCTGGCCGCCCTCGCGGGCGATCTTGAGCAGCCGGTTCTGGTGGACCAGCCGCTCGATGCCAGGGGGCAGGTCCAGCGCCTGCCAGGCCTTGAGGCGCTCGATGTGTTCGAGCATGTGGCGCGAGTTCGGCTTGACGGGCGACTGGCGCAGCCATGCCAGCCAGGTTCCCTTGCTGCCTTCCCTGCGCTTGAGCAGCTCGTCCAGGCACTGGCGGTGGACGGCCGACAGGGGGTCCGTCAGTGCGGCGTAAATGCGCCGATTGGCTCGGGTGATCGCCTCGGCGCAGATGCGTTCGATGACATTCGGTGAGGGAAGCAGAATGCTTTTTCGGCGCAGTCCATCGGTCAGTTCCGAGGCCAGCACGATGCCTTTATCGGTCTGCAAGGCCAGTTCATCCAGGCTTTGAATGCTGGCACGGTAATGTCGGGTGGTGAAGGTCTGCAAACCGAAGATCGACTGCAGCTCAAGCAAGTGTTCGCGGCGCGTTTCGGCACGCTGGCCATATTCAGCCCAGCACTCTGGAGCCACCTTGAGTTGTGCGGCCACCATGCGCAGCAACGGCGCGAAAGGCTCCGCGTCTATTTCCAGTATCACGCCAGGATGGCGCATGTAGCAAAGCTGGACGGCGAAACCCAGCCGGTTCGCTGCTTTGCGATGCTGACCAATGATCGACAGGTCGGTTTCGCTGAGCGTGTAGTGCCGGATGAGTTCATCCTGGGTAGCCGGCAGGGCAAGCAGGCTGTCGCGCTCGGCAACAGAAAGAATCGAACGACGGGGCATGGGGTCTTCTTGGAAAGGTAGGATTTTGAGAAGCTTTGCTGTGTGCCTTGTGCCGCACGCAGAATCAAGGCTCTTGCATTCTCAGAAATAGCTCTTGAAACTATATTCTTGAAGCTCTACCATGGCAATGAGTTTTGAGAAGGAACACAAGATGGAACAACTCAGTCAATGTCCGGCATGCTGATCGGTTATGCACGCGTCTCCACGCTGGATCAACACCTTGATCTACAGATCGACGCCTTGACCCAGGCGGGCTGCCACAGGCTCTTTGACGACAAGATCAGCGGCAGCCGGGCCGAACGGCCCGGTCTGGCCAAGGCGCTGGACATGCTGCGCGAGGGCGACACCCTGGTCGTGTGGAAACTCGACCGGCTTGGCCGCAGCGTCAAGCACCTGGTGGACCTGGTCGGCCAGCTGCACCAGCAGGGCGTGCATCTCAAGAGCCTGACCGATGCCATCGACACAGGAACCCCCTCGGGCCGATTTTTCTTTCACGTCATGGCCAGCCTGGCCGAGATGGAGAGGGAGCTGACAGCAGAGCGCACCCGCGCAGGGCTGGAAGTGGCTCGTCAGCTGGGCCGCAAAGGCGGGCGCAAGCGCAAAATGACCGACAGCAAGATCGCATCAGCCAGAAAACTCCTGGCCAGCGGCGTGCCGCCGCGCGACGTGGCCAAGAACATGGGCGTGTCCGTGCCCACTCTGTACCGCTGGATTCCGGCATCCTCGCAGGCTTAACGTACGTTGTGATCCGTTTTCTGAAGTGACCCCTGACCCATGAATCCGGGAATTAGTCACACAATCCTTGTCTTTGTGGACTGGCAAGTGACAACCAAGCGCAACAGCAGTAAATTCAATGGCGCCAGCGGCAAAGCCAGGCGCGGCACGCTGCTGTTTTTCAGGCAGTGGCAACCCAATCCAAGGAGCATCTGTGGCTATTGGCAACGAATCGGCGGTCGGGTCGGACTTTTTGGTCAAAGGCAGCTCTATCTCGGCAGGCCATCACCTGGCTGGCGCCTTGCCCTCGATGTGGCCGGGCTTCCTCACGGGCCAGGCCGAGCACCCGGTGCGGGTGCTGCTGATTGACGATGATCTTCATATGAGCCGCGTGATCGCGCACGAACTGCTCGGGGATCTGCGGATCGACCTGCTCGGGCAAGGCGGCAGCGTGCGGGAAGGGCGCCGGCTGATCAGCCAGAACGAGTTCGACGTGATGCTGGTCGACCTGAACCTGGACGACGGCAGCGGCTTTGAGTTGATCGAGTACATGAAGACCGTCCGGCCCATGGCCGAGGCGGTCGTCATCTCGGCCATGGAGGACGAGCAGCATGCCCTGCATGCGTTCGAGCTCGGCGCCACCGGCTACCTGGTCAAGAACTCCTGGTTCGGCAACTTTCCCCAGGCAGTGCTGCAGGTGGTCAATGGCGGCGCGTCGATCACGCCCAGCCTGGCGCGCCGGCTGCTGGGCAAGTTCGAGCCGCCTCAAGCCACTGTCCAGACGCTGCCCGTGAGCCACGGCAAGGACAACAAGCTGTCCGAGCGCGAACAGCAAGTCCTCAAGCTGGTCGCCTCGGGCCAGACCAGCACTGAAATCGGCGCACGCTTGAGCATCAGCGGGCAGACCGTCAACACGCACATCAAGAACATCTACCGCAAGCTCAATGTGCGCACGCGCGCGCACGCAGTGAGTTTTGCCACCAGCCACCGGCTCATGTGAACTGCCCCCTGGCGGCTACCGTTTTTCTGCCCTGCCGAGCGCCTGGATCAGCCAGCGCAGGTAAAAAAATGGCTCATCTGCCTGGCCTCTTTCAGCGTGTCAAGAACACCTTCGGGGGCCGAGCAGAAAACCGAGCCACAGACCCAGCCCGTATTTGAACGCTATCCTCCAATACTTCAACTGTTGAGCTTTCAACAAAAAACGACCACCCTTTGGCCGCGCGTACAGAAAGGATCTCATGAGGTTTTATCTATTTGAACCCCAGGCTGGCAGGCACATTCGCAAATCCCGCGAGTATCTGGAAGAAGCCAACCTCAGTCGGGTCGAGCATCAGGCCGCGGCCGAGCACCATCGGGCATTGACCGCCATGTATGCCGAGCGAATCTGCCGCATCGAGGCGGAAATCAGCGCTGCCTTACAGGCTTCTTCCAAGAGCAGCCAGCCAGTCCAAGCCGCTGACAACGAGAGCGTTCGCCCGAAGTCCGATTCGGTGGTGATGTATCCGTCGCGATCTGCGCACGCCTGAGGGCGTGAATGCGGCCCCTTCGGCCGAGATCCGCAGGGCGACCAGCACCAGCGGCGAGCATCAAGATGGCCCATAGCACGTTGTGGCTCGCGTGATAAGCGCTTGGCAAAACAAGAAAGGCCACCAGTCCACTGAACCGTGGCTCAATGGTTACCCTCGATTGGCCTTGTGCAAATGCCTGCCAGGCAAAAAAAGCGTCCGCCAAATCATCGTCAAGCCAATTGATAGGAATTGCAGCGCTCGTACAGTTTGTTCAATTCACGCGACTTGTCAAAGACCTCATCGGCACCGAGCTTGAGGCACTCGCGCCTCATCTGAGGCGTTGCCATGTTCGTCAGCACCACGATGCGCTGGTGCGGCAAGCGATCACGGCAGGCCTGCAGCACACTCAGTCCCGTGCCATCGCGTAAAAACAGATCCAGGATCATCAGATCCCATTTGGCCCCATGGCTTGCCACGAGCGCCAATGCCTCTGCCGCGGTGTCAGCCACATCAATGACACGGCCACCCATGGACGGGTGCAGGACCGTCATCAAAGCGTCCCTTAACGCCTTGCTGTCTTCGACAAGAATCGTGGTGGCCGACATAGATGCTCAAAAGTGCTTGGGTGAAGGAGTCGAGAAAATTGGGCGCTTGAGCCGAATTGAAAAACCGGGCCAGCGCAGGTGCCTGATTTTAGCTGAGCCGTACCTGCGCAACTGGCAGAGTGCTCGTACCGGCAAGGCACGTTTCGGCGTAGGCGGGAAGCCCTCAGCCGATCGTGCCTGTTGTTCGCACAGCTTGCCAAGTCAATGCTGGCGCCAGTTTTTTACCTTGGTGGCGACCGCACTCGTGCTCACAAGACCTTCAGTGCCCAGACCGGTCCACCGCTGTGGCGTTGCGCGCCTGTAAATACTGCATCGCCATGACGTGGCCATCAATCTCGACCGTCAATGACGGGCGGTGCCAGCGGCCGATGCCCGAGCCCACATCAATGAAATCCACAAGCTGTTCTATTGTTCAGTCCATTTGCGTCATGCGAGCCCAGTGAGGCAGAAAGGGATTCGGTCAAGCTGCAGTGGACATGCTCAAGTTCGACAACCAGCGCATCAACCGCGGCGAGAAACTCGGTGCGGCTGGGATAGGGGAAGTTTTCCATCAGCGCTGATGAACGCTTGGCCAACTCCTGCGCGTTGGCCTCGCGAGCCCAGCGGCGAACTTCACAATAGGTGAGCAAAGCCAGCCGGCCCAAGTCACCGCTCCTGCGAGCAAACCGCAAGTCCCCGAGGATGTCCTCAAGGCCATGCTGCAGGGAGACGAGAGAAGTGGTCATGTTGCAGTGCAGCATGAATCGTTTTTCTTTCTTGAAACTGACAATAATTGGCAAAGGCCGCGCCAGGCAACTGCCTCAGGCGCTGTGGGCATACGGTTGCCAGTTCGCGGGCTGCTGGCCGAGCCGGTCGGCCACGATGTTGAAAACCGCCGGGTTCCAGCCCATGCCGATGTGGCTGCCGTCAATCTCAATGTCCTGCACCGGTGTTGACACGTTCGCATGGCAGCAGGTTTGCCAGGCCACCAGGCCGTCGGAGCGGCTGTAGATGGAGGTCGTGGGAAGCGGCGGCGGCGTGCGCAGACGCTGGCTCAACACGGGATCGATGGCTGCTGCAGAGGCGCTGCTCATCAGCGAGAACAGCCAGCCGACATTGGTATGGTCGGCTTGGGCATTGAAGGGCGTGCCGATGGTGATCACCTGGCGCACCTGCGAGGCCAGCAGCTTGGCGACTTCGCGGGCATAAATACCGCCCAGGCTCCAGCCGATCAGGGTTGCCGTACTGCGATGGCGACGCAGCATTTCAGCAGTATGCGCTGCCAGCTCGGCCAACCAGGGTCCGATCTCGCCTTTGGGCCCGGTGTTGTAGCCGCGTCCCCAGTCAATGGCCTGGTAGCCCAGCGATTCGCAGTGATCGCGCAGGAGCGCCAGCGCCGATCCGTCGGTTGCCAGGCCGGGAAAAATGATGACGGGGTGACCATCCCCCATCGGGGCCAGGCGTTTGCGCTTCAGGAGGTTGACATGAAAGGCCCAATACTCCATGGCGGCTCGCCACGGCTCTGCCCCCAGCAGACCCAGGGGCGGACGGGAAATTGAAATTGCGGCAGTGGACGGCATGGCAGTCAAGGCATCGGCCCGTTGGTTGTTGAGGCCTTCATCGTCATGCATGAGTCAGCCTTCAAAACCGGGGAACCATCCCTTGCTGGCGTAGGAACAGGGCCAAGGGCGCTGCCATACTGCTGACCTGCGCCCTGTCAGCTGTTTGCCGGCCGGTGCATCACACCAATCTTCAGCGTATTGCCCGCCCAGATACAAATCAGCAGCCTGGCAAGACGCGGATTTTTTGGTCCCAGGCCCAGACCCGGCAGCAGGCGATGCGGCTCATTTTTGGCTCCTTCAACTCAGTACGCGATTGCCCATCCGGGCAACGATCAGATCGTGCCGTGCTTGCGCCGCCACGGACAGGCTGCTGCTGGTGGATGACGACCCACACGTGAGCCGCGTGATTGCGCGCGAGCTGCTGGCGGTTCAGGGTCAGCTCCAGGCCTTCCAGGACAAACTTCTTCTTGATGCGGTCCACCTTGCGCTCGCTCGCTCACGCACAGCATGGCCGCGATGTCGCAAGTGCGGGGGCGCTCGGCGCGGCTTCCGGCTTGGCCGCAGTTGAGCAGTATCAAGGCATTGATGACCTTGGACGCCGCGTGCGTGCCTTGCCTGCGATGCCCTGCAACTCGGCTCTCTCCTGCTCTGACAAGGCGACTTTGTAAGGTTCCATCCCCCATTGTCCGCATCCAACTTCTCGTGACGCGACAGTAGGCTGGGTTTTCACATGCAACTGGCCACGTCCAGGCGGCGCAGCGCCGACAGGGCCTGCACGGCCTTGCGGGCTGCGCCAGGAACGTTGGCTTGCGGCTGGTTCAGGTAATGCACGGCCATGGCCAGCGCATTGTGCGCCTGGGCATGCAACTGGACAGGGTCCAGGCCACCGCTGGCGAACGGTGCTGCCGCCGGCATTGTGGCGATCCGGTTTGCCTGGCGAGCGGGCAGGTAGATGATTTTGGCCATAGTTTGCTCCTTGCTGAGACTCAAAAACCACCTGCTCTGTCTTCACGCCAGGCGGGTAAATGCACTACTGAAAACTACTATACCGCGCCTGACTGAGCGTGAGCCAACTGGCAGCGAGCCGCTGAGCAGCGCTGCAATAGCCTTGATCACCCAGTTCACCCAGTAGCAAAAGGCCTCTGACCTGTGACCAGAGTGGCCCGATATGTGCTGCATTCAAATTTGCCAACACAATTGATGCGCTGGTGCGGCAAACGATTGCCACCAGCCTGCAAGTCCGTCAGGCTCGAACCCTCTGCCAATGCTTGGCCATATCAGCAGGGCAGGGCATCATTTCACAAGCAGAGCCATCGCGATGGCATTTGAAATGCTCAGGCCATTTTTAAAATGTAGTCCAAGGCGGAATGCTTTGAGCGTCAGGGCACTCTTGCCCAGAAGCTGCGATTGCGCTTATGCACTTGACGTCAATATGCACCGCCAGCGACTTGACACCGGACACACGCAGTGCGGCATGCTCGGCGCGCAGTTTTTGAGAATAGGTTGCCACCTGTCCGGCAAGCGTCACCGTTCCATTTCTGGCCTCGGAACCGATGTTTTTGGCATGGACCCCCAACTCCCATTTCAATTCATCGGTGATGTCTTTTTGAAGGCGCAAGTCAGTTTTCATTTGAACTCACTTTCAACAGCAGGGCTTGAATTCATCGAATTACACAGAACAAGCCCGGCCGTTCATCACGCACAAGGCCACTTGTACCGGCTAGCGGTAGTTTGTTGAACCATTTCATCCCCTGTTCTGTCCAAGTGACAGGAGGGTCCAGATCATGTCTGCTCGTCTTTCATGTCCTCCTGCACCAGGACCATTGGAGGCTTACGCGGTGCAGTTCGATCCCTTGCTCAAGACGCCGGCGCAGCGCCATGGCTTTCGAACGTATTTGTCCGGATTGCTGCTCCCGCGCGACCGCTCCAAGACGCTCACGGCCTTGGTAGGCGCCGAGCCTCTCGTGCAGGCCCAGGCGGCCCAGGTGCAGCGGCTGCAGTTTTTCCTGTCCGAGGCCGCCTGGGACGCCGAAGCGATCAATGCCCAGCGACTGGCGCTGCTGGCCGCCGAGCCGGCAACGGCGCCCTCGGCCGCCGGCGTGCTGGTGATCGACGACACGGGCGATCGCAAGGACGGCAGCGCCACTGACCATGTGGCGCGCCAGTATCTGGGTTCGGTGGGGAAAATCGACAACGGCATCGTGGCGGTGACCACGCTGTGGGCCGACGAGGAATGCTACTACCCGCTGCATGTGATGCCCTACACGCCCGAGAAGCGCCTTGCCGGGGGAAAGCAGGATCCTGCGTTTCGTAGCAAGCCGCAAATCGCACTGGACCTGGTCGAGCAGGCGCAGGCCGCCGGCGTCCCGTTTTGCGCCATCGTGGCAGACTGTTTTTATGGCGATAACAATGGGCTCGAAACCGCGCTGCTCAAGCGCGGCCTGCCTCATGTGCTGGCGCGCCGCGGCGCCGTTGGGCGCGGCTGGGCGCCAGCGCAGGCGGACCATTCGTTCAAGGACGTCGCGCAGGCGCTGCCACTGCGCGCCTGGCGCGAAGTCATCCGCCGCTTTCGGGACGGCCACACCGAGCGCTGGTGGGCCGCCGAGCTCACACTGTTCGGCTATGGCCCGGGCAGGCCGGTGCGGGCGATCTGCGCCACGACCGACCGGCGCGCGTTGCCGGAGCTGTCGACCTGGTATTTGACGACCAACCTGCCCGCGCCACTGGCCGAGATTGTGCGCATCTACGGCTTGCGCAACTGGATCGAGCAGGGATACAAACAGATGAAGGACGAGCTCGGCTGGGCCGACTTCATGGTTCGCAGTGACCGGGCGATCCGCCGGCACTGGACACTGGTGTGCTGCGCATTTGCCTTTTGCTGGTGGCATCACGCGTTGCAAGCGCACGCAGACGACTCGCCACTGCCTGGTATCCCCGAAGCGCCGCCCGAGGCGGGGAAAAAAAACCAGCCCCGTCAAGGCGCTGCCGTGCTGGCCGCGCCTGCTGCGCGCCGTGCGCGCCTGGCTGACCCCGGCGTACTGGCTGGCGCGCTGCTGGCGCGCCTTTGCCGACACGCCCTCGCCGGCCGAACTCGCCGCGCTGCTCGGCGCCCTGAACACCGGCCACGGGATTAACCTCTACCTTCGGATTTAACAAACTACCGCTAGAGCGGCTCCGCGCTGACTAGCAAAGAAGGCAAAGGAACTTGGGCGATGAAGGTGTGATCGAAAGCTGATTTGGAGGCAAGAGTTATGTCTTGGCGACGCGGCAAAGCTTATGCGCAGGATTTGCGCGATCGGGTGTTGGCAGCCACGGGGCGGCTTCGGGAAGTGGCCGAGCGCTTTGGTGTCTCTCAAGCCTATGTGTCACGGGTGCGTTCGCGCCATGGACGACTCGGCCAAACCAGCGCAGGGGCACAGCACAACCATGTGCCGCTGCGCCTGGCCGGGCTGAAGGAGCCGCTGCTGGCGCAAGTCGCCCTGGCACCCGAGCAGACGCTGGCGCAGTTGTGTCAGTGGGTACGGGTCGAGCACGGCATGGAGGTCGGAGCCACGACCATGGGCAAGACATTGGCCCGGCTGGGGCTGACGCGAAAAAAAAGACGGTGCATGCTGCCGAGCAAAAGCGAAGCGACGTAGCGCAGGCGCGCGCGGACTGGGCCGCTGGACAAGCGTCCCCGGCCAGCGAGCGGCTGATCTTTCTGGATGAAACTTGGGCCACGACCAACATGACCCCGACCTGGGGCCGCTCGGCCAAGGGCCAGCGTTGCCTGGGGTATGCGCCTTGCGGGCACTGGCACACCACGACATTTGTCTGCGCGCTCAGCAAGGACGGGCTCTTGGCGCCGCTGGTGCTTGACGGGCCGATCAACGGCCATGCATTTGTGGCCTGGGTGGAGCAGTTCCTTGCCCCCGAGCTGCAGCCAGGTGACATCGTGGTGATGGACAACCTCAGCTCTCACAAGGTCGCCGGTGTCAGGGCGGCCATTGAAGGCGCGGGCGCCGCGCTGCGGTATTTGCCACCGTACAGCCCGGACTTCAATCCGATTGAACAGGTTTTCGCCAAGCTCAAGGGCTTGCTGCGCAGCACCCAGGCCCGCACGCTCGACACGCTCTGGAGTGCCATTGGCTCACTGCTGGATCGGTTTGCCCCCGATGAGTGCGAGCGCTACATTCGCCATTGCGGCTATTGCCAGTCAGGGTGATTCCGCTCTAGGAAATTCACATGATGGCCAGCAGCACTGACTCGGATGGCAGCGGCCTGCAGTCAACCTTGCAACCCATCCCAACCATCTCCATCCTGCAGTGCCCAAGCAACTGCCTTGCACGGAGCCAAGGTCATGGTCGCTCTTTTTGCATAGCTACCTTCAATGTGCGCGACCAGAAAGCCGTGCCGTGTAGGAATCTGCCACCAAGGCAAGAAGGCAATTTTTCTGGCCTGGGTTCATCAAGCACCGGGAAGCGAAATGGGTGCACTGCCCGCTTCGGGCTAACGCACGAAATTGCCATCAGTCCATGACGGCTGCATCGCACTGACGGAGTTGCATTCGTCCATAGCGCATTCATGCACCGTCACCATCCCGTGGTCCAGCCGACTTTTTACGCTGGCGCAGCGTCGCCTTGCGCGGTGCTGAGTTTGGTACTGGCGAGCGGTCGCCGTTTTCAGGTCGTCATGGTGCTGATCTTTAAAATCCGGGACTGACCGGTCTCTGCGCTCCTGCCAGCGCAACGAAAGCCCATCATGAGAGGCCATCAATCGCCTGCTTGTGCAACACTTTGATGGCCGCTATGCAGACTTGCCCCATCAGGCTTGCGATGGTGCGCAAGGTCCTGGGCTTGAGCCTATGGGAGAGTCGTGGCGCTGGAACCCCAAAGCGAAGCGCTGCTGCATTTGAAGCTATTTATATTTATGCTGCCGAGCGCCAGTAACGCGCATTGAACGGGCTGCTCATGCGCAGCGCCAGGGGTGAGACGTCGCACAACTTATCGGTCGGCATGGGCTCGTCGCCCTCCATGAGGATCGGCTTGAGGAGGTTTTTTTGGCCTGCGGGAACGGGGACCGGTTTACGCGCGACTGCAAAGGTATAAAAGCATCGGAAGGGAAGCTTGCGTTCAGACCAGTAGTCAGCGGCATCCCGAAAAATGTCCAGGAGTTGCTCGCGCGTTTCCTTGTCAAACTTGGCATGCGCCGGGATCCGTTCGATCACCACGATAAAGCCGAGTTGTGCCGGCGGTTTGGGCATGTGCTCGGTCAGCCCTCTGGACAGCGTCTCCATGCTCTTGGAGGACTGCCCCGGCAAGGCGCACTGCGCAGCGAGCATGTCCAGGATGTCCTGCTTGCATGTGGCATTGCCCAGGTCGGCATACAAAAAAGTATGACCGAGTAGGGCTGCTGCCGCTTGCAATTCCTGCCGGCTCAAAGCACGTATGCCCTGCACGATGTTGGGACGCACACCCTTCAAGGGAACGTCGTTCTTCGGTCTTGGGTCAGTGAGTTCGTAGGTCAACATAAGAGCAGGTGGGATTGGTTGATGATTGATGATCGAGGTAGCCGCCTCATGCGCGAATCGATCATGGATAAAGTAAAAAAACTCGGGGCTTCAGGTCTGGCTCGAACGGAATTCGTCGAAATTTCGATTTCTACCACTGGCATGCCGCCGAGCACAACAGGCCTAGACAGTGATTTCGACAGGTTCGACACGCCTGCGCCAGCGCATACCAGACGGATTGGCAGGGTGGATCGAGGCCCGACAAAAGAGGGAGGTCAACATGCAAAGAATTCCAAATCAACAAACGTGCTGAGCTTGCCGGCACCAAGCTGGTAGGCTCGCCAAACTACTGCCTTGCGCTGCACACCGAGTCGTCAGGAAGTGGGGTGGATAAGAACTGTTCGATACCTCTAAGGCTGCAGGATACAGGCGCGACTATTTGCACGGACTTTGCAGCCCAGTGGGTCTACCTGATTGAACAAAAAAAACTAAGGTTTTTCCTAATGCTGGCGGGTAGTTTGCCCCATATAGGGTTTATACGCAAGCCGCGGGCCATATTGACATGATGCGGTTCTTCGGGTGCAGCAGTGTCGGCAGCTCGTGATCGCCCAGCAGTTCGATCTCGATCATCCGGTTGATCTGCGCGATGGTCACGTTGTAGGCGCAGGCACCCAACCCACAAAGACGAAGTTGTCAAAGTTATTCACTTTTCTTGTGGATAACTTTGTTGATGAGGGGCCCCAAAGCCGTCCAAAGGCAGGCACGGGGCGACTTTTGCAAGCTTGCCTACATTTTACGCAGTGATGCTGAGCAAGAAATTCTTGTTGTCATGTCAAAAGCATCCATGACTGCAACGAAGCACCCAGGGGGAGTGCTGCCTGCTTCCCCTCACGGGCAATCGCTCCAGTACGCGCGATTCCCACTTTTTTATTGCCGGCCTCATCGAGATTTAGCGCCTATTCGCCGATGCGTCAAAGCCCTCGAGTAAACAGAACAACGAAGGCGCGCGCTCCCCAGGCGCAGTAGGATAGGCGCTTGGCTCAACTTTAGAAAAACCCAACATGAATGAACTCGTCAAGCTCCGCCAGCAAATCGCCGACATGGAAAAGCAGGCTGCGGATCTGCAGAAAAAGAACCGGCCCGCCGTGCTTGCCGAACTGCGCGAACAGATGGCCGCCTACGGCATCACCGCCGAAGAGCTGAGCCGTCCGGCTGCCAGGGCGCAAAAACCGAGGCAGCCGCTGGCCAAGGCGGCGAGTCCGGCAAAAGGCAAGAAGCCGGCCGTGCCCTCGCCAGCAAAATACCGCGGACCCGAGGGCCAGGAGTGGACCGGCCGCGGAACCGCGCCCAAGTGGCTCAATGCGTTGCTGGCGGGAGGCAAAACCCGGGAAGATTTTCTCATCCGCCAGGACACGGCAGCGTAGGGCCAGGTTTCAACAAAGGCATCCCAGACGGCTTGAATCGGGCCGCTTTTGCATGCATGGCGTCAAGCTGGCTGGATAAAGAGCGCTCACTCACTCCATGGCCGGCTTGCCAAGTGAAAGCGGTGAAGGTGCGCACCACTTGGCAAAACCGTTTGAATTGCGTCGCATGCTAGGCAAGCTGCCCGCCAAACAAAAAGCCTCAGCACATGGATGCGCGCTGAGGCTTTTGTCTTGGTTGCGCGGGCAAGATTTGAACTTACGACCTTTGGGTTATGAGCCCAACGAGCTACCAGGCTGCTCCACCGCGCGGAAATTTCGAAAGCGAATTTGCCTGCAAGGCCTGATCGCTGTTGTGCTGCTGTCCCGACACAGGGCAGTTGCACGATGCCTCCATTGTACGGCAGCACTGGGGTTGGTTCCTCATCGTCTGAAAGCCCAACTCCAGCGAGAACACCAGTGCCTTGATGGCTGCCGGCTAGATACCAGCAGGGCAGTCAGCCAGGGCATGAAAGCTTACTCGGCTTGCACTGCAAGCTTGCTGCGGGAGGCTTGGTGCGTCACAGCCACCACCAGCGCCGTCACCAGGAAGAACATCTGCAACCCGATGGCCCAGCCACCGGACTTGCCGAGCGAAAAGAGCTGGCTGCTGCGCGCCAGCAAGTTCAGGGAAATTTACGCGCGGATGATAGCGCTGAACGCTCATGGACAGCTCGGTCAGTATTGATAATGAAACTGGATGGAGAAACGGGATGCTGAATGATTTCGGCTGGACCGTGCGTTTCTGCCGCTGGACACGCAGGTTGCGGGCAAGGGATGCTGTTGACCCGCGCTGGGCTGACGCATAATTTCAACTGTGCGGGTGGCAAAACACTCGCACAGAGTCAGGTGATCGGTCAGTTTCGGAGGCGACGGCGCTACTTTTGTTCTGTGTTGTGCTCTCTAGACCCCATCACTTTTGTTTTTTGTGTTTTTCGAGGAGTCCCTTCATGGGCAACAAACTATACGTCGGCAACCTGCCTTACACGGTGCGTGACGAGGACCTGCAGCAATCGTTTGGCCAGTTCGGCGCGGTCACCAGCGCCAAAGTCATGATGGAGCGCGACACGGGTCGCTCCAAGGGCTTTGGCTTTGTCGAGATGGCCAACGACGCCCAAGCGCAAGCGGCCATCAACGGCATGAACGGCCAGCCTTTGGGCGGTCGCAGCATCACCGTGAACGAAGCCCGTCCGATGGAGGCGCGTCCCCCACGCACCGGCGGCTTTGGCGGCGGCGGTGGCGAGCGTTCTGGCGGAGGCGGTTATGGTGGCGGTGATCGTTCCGGCGGTGGAGGCGGCTATGGCGGCGGCGGTGGCCGTTCTGGTGGGGGCGGCTATGGCGGTGGGGACCGTTCTGGCGGCGGTGGCTACGGCGGCGGTGGTGGTCGCGGCGGCTACTGAGCCCTGCCCACCCGGCCAACGGCAAAGTTGGCGCTTGACACCAGCTGCCCTGGCCTTGCGCTGAGCAAAGCAAAGCATACAAGGCTTCGGAACTTCGGTTTGGAAGCCTTTTTACCTTGAAGGGCCTGTGCAGGTTGGCGCCCACGCACAATTGTCCCCTGCTGTCGATTTGAGTCGCCTCTCCCTGCAAGCCGCAAGATCGGCTCAGCGCAAGAAGTGCAGTCTTTTGAAGCGGGACAGCCAGCATCGCCTGCAGGGATCAAACCTCCATTGACGGCGATCGGCGTACCATGCGCCTGGAACCCTCGCGTGACAACAGGCTTCCATCACGACAAACTGCCTTGCCCATGGACAACTCTTGCTCTTACACGTCGCCCCAGGTCTGGTCCGGCATCAAGGAAAGCGGTAGCCGCTTTGCCAGCATCAATCGGCCGACCGCGGGCCCGACCCATGACAAGGCGCTGCCGGTCGGGCGCCATCCGCTGCAGCTGTATTCGCTGGGCACGCCCAACGGCGTCAAGGTGACGGTGATGCTCGAGGAGCTGCTGGCAGCGGGGCACACGGGCGCCGAGTACGACGCCTGGCTGATCCGCATCCAGGACGGCGACCAGTTCGGCAGCGGTTTCGTCTCGGCCAATCCAAACGCCAAGATCCCGGCGCTGGTGGACCGCAGCGCACCGACGCCGGTCCGGGTGTTTGAGTCCGGCGCGATCCTGATGTATCTGGCCGAGAAGTTCGGCGCCTTTCTTCCCGCGGACGGTCCCAGGCGCGCCGAGTGCCTGTCCTGGCTGTTCTGGCAGATGGGCAGCGCGCCTTTTCTGGGCGGGGGATTCGGTCACTTCTACGCGTACGCGCCAACAAAAATAGAATACGCGATCGATCGGTACGCGATGGAGGTCAAGCGCCAGCTTGACGTGCTCGACCGTCACCTTGCCGAGAGCGCTTATCTGGCGGGGGACGAGTACACCGTGGCCGACATGGCGGTGTGGCCCTGGTACGGCACGCTGGTCAAGGGTCAGCTCTACGATGCGGGTGAATTCCTGCAGGTTCAGGCGTACAGCCATGTGCTGCGCTGGACGAACCAGGTTGCCCAGCGTCCGGCCGTCCAGCGCGGCCGCATGGTCAACCGCACCATGGGCGCGCTGTCAAACCAATTGCACGAGCGCCACGATGCCGGCGACTTCGACACCCAGACCCAGGACAAGCTGGCCGCGCCGCCTTGATGCTCAGTTGACTTTCCTGTCCTGTCCTCCAAGCGGAATGCAACCATGATCACTCTTTACGACTGCGCCACCGCGCCCAGCCCGCGCCGCGCCCGTATTCTGCTCGCCGAAAAGGGCGTTGCCTACGAGACGGTCCAGGTGGACCTGAGGAATTCCGAGCAATTGAGCGGCGCCTACCAAAAAATCAATCCGCAGTGCACGGTCCCAGCGCTGCGCACTGAAGAGGGGGCCGTGCTGACCGACAACGCGGCGATCGCGGCCTACCTGGAGGCGCGTTACCCGCAGCCGCCGCTGCTGGGCACCACCCCGAACGACAAGGCGCACATTGCCAGCTGGAACTGGCGCGTCGAGTCCGAAGGGCTG
This sequence comes from Polaromonas hydrogenivorans, assembly GCF_040105105.1. Lineage (GTDB taxonomy): Bacteria > Pseudomonadota > Gammaproteobacteria > Burkholderiales > Burkholderiaceae_C > Polaromonas > Polaromonas hydrogenivorans. The sequence goes on from NZ_CP157679.1 coordinate 130,086, forward strand.
ATGGCCGTCGCCGAAGCACTGCGCAACAGTGCCCCAAGCATGGCCAACCGGGCGTTGCCAGGACCGATGGACTATCCGCAGATTCCCGAACTGGCGCAGCGCGGCCTGGCCAGGGTGCAGCAGTTCTTTGTCATGCTGAACGAGCGCCTGGCTGACCGGGATTTCATCGCCACCGATAGTTTCAGCGTGGCCGACATCACTGCGGTGGTGGCCGTTGACTTTGCACGCGTTGTGAGAATCAAGCCGGGCGAACAACACCCGCACCTGCAGCGCTGGCGAGCGGCAATGGCCCAGCGGCCGTCGATGTCTGTCTAGACGCGCAATGCCCAGGAGATCAGCTCAATGATTGGTGGCCTGCGGCACCAGGCCTTGCCTTTATGGCGCACTCGCGCTAAATTGACCGATCCCAAACGCTGCAAATCGCAAGCAGCCTGGCGCCGAACCATTGACCGTTATGGTGCCCGCGTCGAGGACGCGTAAAACCGCCTGACAGACGCAAAACACATGAACCCTCTGGAACACAGCCCGGTCAAGGCCGAACTGGACCGTCTCACCATGAAGTTCTTGCAGGCTGTCTCTTTCAAGCCCGGCGAAGCGCCTTCGTACGCAAGCATTGCGGGCTTGTTCATCGAACGCGGCTTGCTCATCAAGAACGTCGGCTCGACACCCGAGATCTCATCCGTTCAAGAGTTCATTGCGCCACGCGAGGCGCTGGTGAGCTCGGGCACGCTCACGCGGTTTCATGAGTCCGAGATTCTGGGAATCCACCGTGATCTTCGGCAACGTGGCGCATCGATTCAGTGCCTATGCCAAATCCGGCACATTGAGTGCAAAGCCGTTCGAAGCCCGAGGGATGATCACCACGCAGTTTGTCAACACGATTGAAGGCTGGAAAATGAGCGCCATGGCGTGGGATGACGAGAGGCCCGGTCTTTCCATCGCCCAGTTGACCGAGCATTCAAGATGAACTCAGAGGCTGCCAGTGAATTGAACATAATTCCCGTCGCCAAGTGCGTGGCTGCCAAGCATGCCAAGCTCGACATTTAGCGCAAATAGCGGAAAAAATCTTACGCTGCCGCTTCGTGCCAGGGATTGAAGAGCAGCACGCCTGTATTGACAAAATCCTGCGTGTTGCGCGTGACTACTGTGAAACCATGCTCAATGGCCGTGGCAGCAATCATGGCGTCTCGCTCCGAGCGAGGATTGGGCACATGAAGTGAAGCGCACAGGATCGCGGTGTGGTCTGTGAACGGCAGGACGCGGCCTTCGAATGCGGCCCGAACGCCGGTTAGCCAGCTGCGCAATGCACTGCCCTGCGGCGGCGTGCGGCGCTCCAGCGCCAAGATGCCTTGCTCCAACTCCAGGATCGTGATGGCCGACAGGAACAGCCTGCCGGTGGACTGCTTTGCAGCCCACTGGCGCACTTCGGGCGACTGGTTGGGCTTGCCATGGCGCAATTCAGAAACCACATTGGTGTCGAGAAGGAACATCACGCTCAGTCAAATGCCGCTGGCCGCATCTGGATGTCCAGTCGTGGCGGTTCAAACTCGATGGCTTCCCCACCAGGAATGCCATCCATGACGCCAAGAAGCGTCGCCTCACCATGGCCGGCGATGCGGTAGTAGTCCTCGATTCTGAGCAGTGCAAAGGCTGGGCGCCCCCGATCCGTGATGAACACCGGCCCTTGGGTAGCGGCGCGTTTGGCCGCCGATACGTCGCGCGTGAAGTCCCGGCTGGAAAACGTGTGGACTGACATGATGATCTCCTGTCTAGGGAACAATGTTTGTATGTTACGACAAACACTTCAAGCTGTCAATTTGTTTACTTTTGCGCTTGCCCTTGAGACACCGTTCGAACGATGGGTTCCCTTTCCTGCCATTGTTTTCTGAACGGATTTATTGACACTTTTCAGTCCAAAAACTCAGTGCCAATAAACGGACCGGATACTGTTGGCGAACTGAGCGATCAAGGTGCCAGCCAGGCGAAACGAGAGCTTAGAGTGCTCGGTAACCCTCTAAAAATGAATTTGTCGCGATCAGAATTCACCGTGTTGCTACGACTTTTTCGCAGTTCTCAGCCCGTGGTCGAATTCGCCAACAGTATCCGGACCGTTTTATTGACGAAACCTTATGCCTGATCGTGTTTTGTGAGTGACTGCAAAAGACTGGCTGCCGACATACAACTATTCAAACTGCCAACTCCAAACCAGACATTGACTCCGGCATCTTGATCGTCGGCAATATGGCGATGAATTCACGGGGACCAGAACCCGCAGCCGGCCAGAAGCGGTCGTTCGCCGAAAATCCACTACGGCCACTTTGCCGCGAACGCTGATATCTTGCGCTACAGCTCTTCCTGAAAAGCTGACGTTTGTCCGAACGACAGTGACGTCGACGGCCGGTCGAGTCGTATTTCAAACCTTCCTTGTGTCGAGCGGCAGCGGCTCGATCCCACGCAGTCATCCAGTCGCGGTTGCTCAACTGACCTCAGATCGCATCCCAGTACGGTGGACTGCCAATTTTGGCCAGAATGAAGTCCAATACCGTTCGCACCTTGTGGGATCGAAGTCGATTCTCAGGAGAGACAAGGTGAATCTCGGGCGGCACGGCATCGACGGTGCCGACCCAATCCGGAAGTAGCTTGACCAGTTTCCTGTTCCGAAAACTGTCGCGCTCGAAAATCCACGTCGGGAACAACACCAGACCACGGCCCGCCAAGGCGGCAGCGACGAGGACCTCAGCGTTATTGCTTCGAAGCGCTCCTTCTGGCTGGAAGACCACCGGCTTGTCTCCTTGGTCACGCCGGAAATACCAACGCTGCGCCCCGGAGTGGCCTTTATAGACCAGACAACTGTGCCCTTCCAGGTCCTGCGGGGTCTTCGGTTTGCCGTGCTTTCGGAGGTATGCAGGACTCGCGCAGAGCAAATTCTTATGCACACCGACGCGCCTGGCAATCAGCCCGGAGTCTGACAGTGTCCCTATCCGGACCGTGATGTCGATGCCCTCCTGCACTGGATCGATGAATGCGTCGGTCAAGGTCAGTTCGACGCTCAAGTCCGGATAGGTTGCTTGCAGCTGATTGACCATCTCGGAGATGTGCAACCTGCCCAGCGCAACAGGCGCATTGATACGAACCAGGCCCCGCACCCCCGCATCCTTGCCCCCGGCCTGCTCGGTGGCGAGATCGAGAGCGTCCAGGACCTCCCTGATTTGCAGGTAGTACCGCTCGCCCGCCTCAGTCAGCCGCACCGAGCGTGTGTTGCGATAGAAAAGTTGTTGGCCGACCTCGCGCTCCAGCGCCGAGATGAAGCGCGAGACCGATGAGGCTGGAACCTGGAAGTGGCGGGCTGTGCCGGCGAAGCTTCCGGTCGCACCAACCATCGTGAAGTACCGAAGGGCGTTCAGCTGCATTTTTTGCCTCCGGAAGCAGGATGACAGACACGATGTGATGTAGCCAGAATTGCGATAACAGCAATATTGTTTTGTTTTATGGAGAGATTGTAGCTTTTCAAGCATCTGACTACGATAGACGTCTGGCTTTTGCACACACTTACACGCACGTAAGCAGTGACCCAGCCCGCATCTTTTTAATCAGTAACCCCCCTACGTAATGAATAACTTGTTTAACCCCTTTGATTTATCCGGCCGACAGCTTCGCAACCGCGTCGTCATGGCCCCGCTGACTCGCTCACGCGCTCCGCGGGATGTGGCCGATGAACGAGTGGCCCTGTACTATGCCCAGCGCGCGACCGCGGGCCTCATCGTAAGCGAGGGAACACCGATTTCCCGAGAGGGCCAAGGCTATCTGTTCAATCCCGGCATCTTCACCGCGGAGCAAATCGCGGGATGGCGCCTGACCACCGACTCTGTGCACGCTGTCGGTGGACGCATCTTTGCGCAGATCTGGCATGTCGGCCGCGTGTCCCACACTTCGATCCAGGAAGGCGGAAAGGCGCCTGTCAGCGCGAGCTCCAAACAGGCCATCGGCGCGACGGCGTTTGGCTACGACGAAGAGGGCGAGCCGAATCTTGTCGAAACCCCGGTACCGCGCCAACTCACCACAGACGAGGTTTCGCGAATCGTTCAGGATTTTGCGCAGGCCGCGGAGAACGCGGTTGAGGCGGGTTTTGATGGCGTGGAAATTCATGGTGCGAACGGCTATCTGTTTGAGCAATTCATGAACCCGCTGGTCAATGACCGCACAGACCAGTATGCCGCTCACAGCATGACCGACAGACTGCGTTTCACGCTGGAGGTGGTCGATGCCGTCATTGCCCGCATTGGCGAAAAAAGGGTTGGCATTCGAATTTCCCCCTACGGACAGCTCTTCGATATGCCCCTTCATCCTGCAATTGACCAGACGTATACAACCCTGGCACGCGAGCTCGGGGCACGAAGGCTGGCGTATGTCCACGTGATGAACCAGTCCGGCTTCGCTGTAGGCAATAAGCAGGTGGACGGCGGATCGGAATCCGGTTTTGACGCACTTTTGCGTACTATCAAGGCGCAGCTGCCTGAGACCGCCCTGATTTTGGCCGGCGGGATGACTCGTGAGCGCGCCGAAAAAATGATCTCCGCCGGCACTATCGACTTGGCCGCATTCGGGACCAACTTCATCAGCAATCCTGACCTTGTGGCGCGACTGCAGAACAACTGGCCACTGTCTCCACCCGACCGCGCCACGTTCTACGGTGGCACCGCCAAGGGTTACATCGACTACCCGCCGTACGAGGCGGCCGAGGCCATGGCCTGATTTCAAGGCTAGACGTAGGAATTGAACTTCCCAGAAGCTGCCGGTGGTGACCGGCAGCAACCGCTGCATTGCAGCCAGTGGTTCAATGCTGCAAACACTCCAGCTTGACATAACGCCAGTTGTCCCTTGTCATTGGATTGACCAGATTGGCTGCATGAATTTGTGCCAGGCGCGATAACCAGCCATGAGCGCCCGTGCATCGGCAAGCGCATGGTGTGGGGGCCAGTCTTGGGTATAGAGGTGGTTCTGTGCCCGCTCAAAGACCGGGTGCGTGATGGCATAGCCATCCAAGTGCAGCTTGTCGCCCACGTTGGCGGGTGGTTGCCGGTGGTAGCGGCCAAAGTAGGCGTCGGCCAGTAGCAGCCAATCGCCTTCGAAGTCATAGATGATTGTGGCCGGTTCCGGTAGCGTCTCAAACCAGTCCCGCAAGCGAAGCGTTAACTCGGCGCGGCTGCATAGCGCACCAGGAACCCGATCCAGCAAGGTTAAAACCGTTTCACGGACAAAACTACTGCAAGCGTCCCGGTGATAGTCAGTGCGCTCGGCGTAGAACTCGCGGCCATCTTCGGCCACCAGCGCAATGCTGATGAGGTCGGGCCGGACAAAATTCGTGAACTCGGTATCGAGGAAAACTAGCATTGGTCCGGACTTTCTAACGCCTTGCAGGCCTGGGGTTTGCGCCTCGTGCAGGATGGCAAACAGCCCGCTCATCAACACACACGCCTCGTTGGCCATCCGGCGTATCGGGCGCAGGCGGATGGTTGCCCGGGACAAAGTCCTCCAGTCGGTGCAGCGTGAAGGGACTTTCAGTGAAGGTGTCGGCTCCGCGCATGGGCTGACTCATCTCATTGCACACAAGTCACCCATCGTTGAACTGCCGGGCATAACGGGCACCCTCGACGAAGACGGCAATCTCCTGCATGCCCAGCCAAATCGTCCTGGCGCCCGGTTCGCCATCGTGCTTTCTGCCCAGAAATCCCCCGCGCTGGGCAATCAGGCGCACCACGGTATTGAGCGTGGGCGTCTGCCGGGGCACGGGCTTTTTGTTCAGGATGAACGCCGCTCGCCACTCGTCGGGCTCGAACAACAGGTCGGCCGGTAAATCGGGCAAGGTGCGCCCCAGCCGCATCAAGCGGTTGATGCGCCAGGCAATGACCATGTACAGCGCCAGCGCGGTTTGCAGCCGTTCGGTGTCGGCCAGCTGCAAGCGCTCGACCCGGCAGCCCTCCTTGAGTACCAGGAAAAAAAGCTCAATTTCCCACCGAGCGCGGTACCAATTGACGAGCTCCACTGCGTCCTGCAGCGTGGATGCCACCCGGTTGGTCAGCAGGCGCCAGACCACCGGCTTGGCGCCCGCGGGCGCGTTGATTTCTGACGCAATGAGGCAAGTCACTTCGAGCTGGCCACCCTGGCGGTCGGGCAGCACGATGCGCTGGGCGCGCACCTCCTGCTCGACCGCGCGGGCCTTGCGTCCGCGACCGGCCGGCATCTCGAAGCGGATATGCCCCAGCGGCGCGCTGACCATGACTTCATCCCACAGCTTGCCCCCTTCGGGCAGCACCCGGTTGTGCTGGCAGCGCACCAGGTAGTCGGCCGCATGGTTCATCTTGCGGGCCATCAACAGCAGCGCCAGGATGTCCGACTCGCGGTCGCCGATGCACACATGGCGCGTGCCGGGCAGCTCGCGGGCCTGCTCGGCAATGCGCTCGTAACTTTCCACCCAGCGCAGGCTTTCGAGCACGCCGCCGCGCGGCGCATCGCCCGTCTTGAACTCGCGCGCCCAGGTCCAGCAGTTCATCACCCCCAGCGGCTCGCGCTGGGGCGTGACCACGTAGGTTGGGTGCAGGAGCAATCCGCGCTGGGCCTCGTAGCTCAGCGGCCCCAGGCCCGTCATCGCCTGCCCGTTGTAGTCCAGCTCGGTCGTGTCCTGCAGGCACAGCACTACCGCGTGCTCGCGGATACGGGTCACCGTCGCCTGGCGGTGGGCCGCCATCACCTCTTCACAGCTGACTTGCTCGTTGCGCAGAAACCGGTAGGCCGCTGCCGTCTCGGCCCAGTTCTCGCACGCCCCGGGAATGCTCGCTCCGGGCTTTTGCCCCAGCCGCTCGGCCAGCAGCACGGCGCGCCGGTTCAGACGCGGGTCACCTAAATCAATCGTCTCGAATTCCTGTTGCGCCCAGCCCATCCACTTGCCCCTTTAATTACTCCGATGCCTATGTTACGGACATGTGTGTAATGGGATGGGGCTGACTGGGTTGGTATCGGGTCCCCATGGCGTGATTGACGCCTGATTCACAGGGCAGCATCACTTCGAGTTCTTGCGGCATCATCTGCAGCCGTGCGATCAACTCACTGACTTTCATTGAACCCTCCCGGTGTCGGAAAACACAATCCATGGCGGCTTCAGATCACGCTCGCCCAGCACTGCAGCGAGTTCTCAAAGCAGACCTTCAGCAAAAACCTGGCGCCCGGCTAAGCTCCACTATTTGGATTGGTTGTAAAAGGTTGCATTTTATGTCATATTACACCCATTCAAACAAGGGGATGAACATGGCTGTTGCTTTGAAATTGTCGGATGAATTGGTGCAGGACGCAAAAGCCGTTGCGGCGGCCGAACACCGCTCTGTGCCCAAGCAAATCGAGTATTGGGCACGTATTGGGAAGGCCGTTTTGGAAAACCCGGAACTCCCGCTGCGATTGATTCAGGACACGATGCTGTCGCTTGAGGAGGCCAAAGCGGGCCGGGTTTCAGCGTACACATTCGGTTAGCCGGATGCCATTGGCCATTCTCACGACACCGTCGTTTGCCCGCATCGCGAAGAAGCTTCACGCAAAAGAAAAGAAGATATTGGACCAGGCGGTCAGGAATGTTGCCGATGATCCGACGATTGGCGAAGAAAAAAAAGGTGACCTGTCGGGGGTTTTTGTCTATAAATTCAAACTCAACAATCAAGAAACGTTGCTGGCGTACAGCTTGAATCCTGACAAGCGGGCACCTGACGAAGTGGTGTTGCTCGCTGTGGGGCCGCACGAAAACTTCTACTCGCAACTCAAGCGAGCGAGTTGATCCCGATGCGACCCGGAATTCTTGATTCGCCTGAACTATGCAGGCACGCAATGGGTCGGAAGACAAGGCCGGAAAATTGACAAGCATTTAACATAATCTACGGGGGTAATACGTTGACATCTGTGACAACCGAATAAGCACGGGCTGTTCTGCCCCAACAGGGGCTAGAACAATTGAGGAGCTGACTCGTTCACCAGCTTCACAACAGGATGATCTCGGCCCGGCCGCTGATGACCGGCTTGCACAGGATGTTGTAGTCGTCGGCATCAAAGCGGGCAGCCACCGTGTCGAGCTGGCGGGCCTGGGCTTCGCTGGCGGCGCTGCCCAGGTAATGCCAATTGCGGATGACATGGAACTGGCAGTCCTTCCCGTCGCGCTCGACCAGGGCGATGGCGCCAAGGTAGGGCCAGCAGGCCACGCGCAGCGCGTCCAGGCTGGCGAGCAGGCGGCTGGCCAGCACGGCGCGTGGTGTTTAACCTCAAGGGCAATGAGTCCCGCTTGATAGTTGCTGTAGCCCACAACGTGGGATTCGTGTATGTGAAGTTCATTGGCACTCATGCGCAATATGACGCTGTGGACGTCTGAACTGACGCTCGGGCTTCCTGTTCAATTGGAGTGACTACTGGCAAATGGTGCAGCACCTCGTGGTTTTCCAAAATTGCCATGACTCTTTCTGATTGGGTTTAGCGTCCGAGTTTTTTGCCACGCTCGCGCTGCTTTTTCTCCTCGTTTTGCATGGCTTCGCGCTCTTCGCTAAGGAACGTTCTCATGCCGCCCTCCCCGTCCTTGCTTTCGATCTGGTTACCAGGTGCAAACCGCCCGTGACCGGTGTCGATGCCGTCATATTCGAGCTTTTCAGTGAGTTCGGCTGTCTTGTACAGCCTCACTTTGTCCTGCCAGCGCACGGCCACGAACACCTCGTTGGAAGCCACGACAACGCCGCTGGCCGGGATGTCATGGTAGGCCTCGGGCGTTTTTAACCGTGCCATCACGCTGTGCTGGTCGGCTGCTGCTCTGGCCGCATCAATCTGCTGGTGAATATCAGCCAGCTGGGCAGGTTCTGAAAGCCGGTATTCTTCGGCAGCGTTCTCGGCGCCCACCACTTTTTGAGCCTCAGCGATTTCAGCCTGGGCATCTTGCCCGGCTTGGGTTTTTTCTTCTTGCTCCAGACGGTGCGCTTCGGCTTGAGCGGCCTGGGCAGCGGCTTCTTTGACCCGTGCCATCGCCTCTTGAACACCCTGGGCGGCCTCTGCGCCGGCCTGCTCGGAGGCCAGGGTCAACACTGGCGCAGCTGGTTTGATTGCGTCGACTAGCTCAACGCGGCTTGTCTTACCTGCTCCGGCGCGTCGCACATTGTGATGTTGCCCGGCTGGTAGGTGTCCCAGACCGTCATGTAAAGCGCCCGGCAATAGCATTCCACGGTGTGGTCCAGCAGCATCCACACGGCCAGCGGGCAGTTCATGCACACCACTGGCTGGGTCGGTTTGAGGTGCTGCGGGGCGTTCTTGAGCACGGGCGAGGTCGTCGGCAAATCGAGCGCGGGCGCCAGCCTCCCGTCTGTTGCGGGCAAGGATATGGGCAGGAGGCCGGCCTTGGTCTGGAGTTCGGCTGAGGACATGGGAAATTCCTTTGTGAAGCTGTTGCGGGGTCAGGTGAGACAAGCCCGGCGTGATGCCTTGGGCCATCTGGATGGCAGCAAGGCGCGCTTTGTCTGCCCGGGTGAGGGACACGCGGGCGAGTTCGTCCAGGTGCCTTGCCGATTGCGGCGCCTGGGCGGCTAAAAAGTCTTTGTAGAGGTCGGCGTTGGGTTTGTCATGCGCAGCGATAAGTTCCTTTTTATCTGATGTGATCTGTCTGGTCAGCGCGGCCTGGCGCTCGGCTTTAACGGCTTCTGGTGCCTCTGATTCCCCAATGACGGCCTTGGCTTGACGTTTGTGTTCGTCAATGGCTTGGCGCGCTGCTTTGAACTGCGCATCCCGGGCTTTCAGGTGTTCTGCGAACTCCCGCTGAAGGGTTTGGTCAATGACCTGGCCGGGCTCGCGGCGCGGCTGCGAGTAGGCTTTGGCAAGCTGCTCGGCGTAACACTGCTTCAAGATCGGCGCGGCTTCCATCCGGTAGTCCAGGTGCATGGCCTGGGTCAGGAAAGCGGCGGCGTCCATCACTTGGTCGCCGACCTGGATGCGCTGCTTTCCGGCGCCATTGGTCACGATGGTGCAGCGGCTGGTGTCCAGACCATGCGATTTGCTCACATGATCGAGCACCCGCCCGGCCTCCAGGTGGGCGACGATTTCCTGGTACTGGGCGGTCTGCGCCGCCCGCTCGATGACCTTGGCCGCGTTCATGTTGGCCACGTATTGGCCCATCATCGAATCCTCCTGGCGGTGCTCCGAAGTCCACTCACGGCCGGCTGTGAAGGCTTTTTGGCCGGTGCGGTCCAGGGCTTTGACCATTTCAGGGAGGGTGGCGAACTGCTCGGCGCTGGCGTAAATGCTGGCCTCGTGCCGGTGCCGGGTCATGGCGACGCCCAAATTTTCTTTGGTCATGCTTTTGTCGGCCAGGACAAATGCGGCGTCAACGGTCATGCCCTGGGATTTGTGGACGGTGACGGCATACCCATAATCGATGTGGACGCCTTTATCGGCCTCTTGCTGCGCTCGGAATTCAGTGGTGCGGCCACCACCCTCAAGGATGATGGTCACGGTGCCTTCTGCACTGATTTTGGACACGGTGCCGGTGCTGCCATTTTTCACATCCAGATCGCGGTCGGCTTTGGTGAACATGACCTTTTCCCCCACGGCCATGGGGAGTGTGCCCCGGCTGGTGGTCACGTCGATTTCGCTTTTGAGCTGGCGCTGCTTTTTGAGTTCGGCCCGCATCAGCTCGTTGAGCTCGATGCGGCTGGCATTGGTGTGAACCAGCACAATGCGGCTTTGCGCAGGGTTCATGATGCGGTGGGTGCTCCAGGCCCGGACCAGCGCAATTTGTGCATCCTTCTCGGTGTCTTCAAGGTGGACGCAGCCCTGCTCGGCATAGTCCTGCAGGCCTTCAATGTCGTGAACGGCGAACTTCTGGGAAGCCTGGCGCTGCCACTGGGTTTTCTGGCGCATGATTTCGCTCAGGCTGGCGACTTCGGCGCGTTCGCTGACCTCTACAAACGCATTGCCATACTCGACGGCGGCGAGCTGCCTGGCGTCGCCCACCAAGCGAAGGCGTGCGCCTGCAGCTTCTGTATAAGCCATGAGTTTTTCAAGGTCGCGCGATCCGACCATCCCGGCTTCGTCAACCACCAGCACGCTTTGGGCGTCCAGCGTGAGATTGCCTTTTTGGAGGTCTATCAGCATTCGGGCAATCGTGCGAGATTGAATGCCGGAATCGCGCTCCAGGTCTTCGGCGGTCTTGCCTTGCAAGATCGCACCATAGACAGTGAAGCCCTCTTTTTGGTAGGCTTGGCGCATCGCGGCCAGGACGAACGATTTCCCGGTGCCTGCAGCGCCATTGACCACGACCAGCTGCTTTCCTGAGCACAGCAGCTTGAAAGCTTCGCGCTGGCCTTGGTTGAAGGGCTTGGCGTCGATGACGGCCTGTTGTTGGGCAGCTGACACGGCTTTGACAGGAGCGCGGGCCATGCGCTCGGCCCGCTCGGTCAGACGCTTTTCAATGGCAACAATGGCGCTGGATGTGAACTGCATCCCGCGCTCATTGTTGCTGTGAATGACCAGCGCAGGGCAGGCCAGCACCGCTTTCATGGCGGCTTCGTATTGCGCGTGGCCGTCCGTGTTTTTGAGAAGGTGGCGCTCCAATGTGGCTTCTGAAAAGTGCGACTGGTTGAACGTCAGGGTGTCGATGACTTCGCCGGGTGCAGCCATGATCTGCTCCCCGGCGGCGTTGGCTTCGAGCAGCTGGTCGGTGGTGCGAAGGTACGTTGCGTTCAGCCTGGCACTGGTGAAGTCTTCAATGTGCGTGTGGTGGGCGGCCTGCTCCACTTGAAACACGTTCATGTATTTAACCAGCGCGTCGATCTGTGACTGTGCTAAAACCTGCGGTCCGGCCAGCCGTTCGATGGCGGCCTCGTTTTTTTTAGGGTTGACGTAGCCAAAGGTGCTTTCAAGCTCAACAAAATGGGCAACTTCAATCCTGTCGAGCAGGTACGTTTTTTGCTTGTCAGTCGCTTTCACATAATGCTGCAGATAAAATTTAGATGACGGGGTGAGGTACTTGATTTCACGCGCCCTGTCGCGCCACTTTTGCAGCAAAAGATCTCGCCTGGTTTTTGCCGCCTGGATCTGCTCCGGGCTCTGCTGGTTTGATCTCCTTGCATAGAAATCAACCTTCTCTTGCATGGGCTTGGACACGAATTCGGAACTGAACTGGTAATCCTTGAGGCGGACATTTTGCTTTTCGCCAGGCAGCTTCAGTTGCAGGTATTCCCCACCCTTGCCTTCACTTACTTCACCCATGGTTTTGAGCATCGCCATGAAGGCTTGCGGGCTTTCAATCTTCTGCGCCATCATCTGATCGCGGACCATTGCCAATATGTTTTGATTTCGGCCGGTAAACACATCTTCCTTGATCCGAGAAATAATGTCTGCTTCGCTGGTGAACTCGGTTCTACGGTTGTCCTTGGGTGAAGCCAATCCATATTTTTGATTGATGGATTCCTGAAACGCATCAATCACATCCATTGTCTTGTCTTTGGATGCATATTTGGCAGTGAGCATTTCAAAGACCGACTCACGCTTGCCTGTGACTAGATTTGATTTGGGAATAACAAAGTGGATGTGCGGATAACGCGCAACCGTCTCATACAGCTTTGTTTTGGAGTTCCACTTTTGCTCAGTGGCCATTTTCGGCATATGGGCTTCAGCATATAAATAGATCTCATCTTCACCAAAGGCTTGGTTGATGAAGTTTTTAAAGTCAGCCGTGATGGCCTGTAATACCTCTATTGAAATATCCTTTTCTTTAAAAGACAAGGTAATGTGATCGTAGCGCTCGTGTTCAGAGTCTCTTGAATGGATAATGCTGTCGCATATGTCCAGGTCACCTTCCAACACAATGCGCTGATCGATTTGATCGCGTGACAAAGTCCGGCCTTGTTTTTTACCATCTTCAAAATATTCTTTAATCCCTGAATTACCGCCACCAAAGGCAAAGACGGCCATTCAAAATGCCTTTTTTATGGTCACTGAAATAGTCAGTAGCTCGTCCAGAATTGAGGCATAGGTGGCAGGAGTGACCAATCCGACGAGATTGTCAGAATTGAGCCGGTGCGCAATTTGGTTCAGGTTGCGGCTGCTGGCCGCCAGCAAGAAGTTGCGGCGGTGCATGTCTGGATCGGACGCAATGTGCTTGACCATGCGTTTTTGACCAACGATCACCGTCTCATTGTTGATGACGGCTTCGCGCATGAATTCTGAAATCTTCATGCCCGACCGGGCAATCTTGGCATCCCAAACATCGGCATCCTCATGACTCAATCTAAATGAATAAAGGTGCGGATAGTTGCCGCCTGCGTCTGCTGTCCTGGACATTCCTGGCTCCTGTGCGTAGCACGGCTGTTTGGTATCGGTATTAGGGGATCAAAGGGGACACCCTTTGGCACGGTCTGGATACGATAAGCGCAGCGTTCGTATACAGACTGTCGTGCCTAAATTCTAGGCCGTGAAATACTCAATCATAGACAACAAAATACAAATTATTCGTTAATGATAAAAAATGCCAAAGTTATTTATTCATGCACAATTTTTGAAATTTCGTCACCATTGCATGGTCAAAACTACATTAAATAATAATAAAACCAAATAAATAATTAATGCTATATTTAATGATTGGCGACACTTATTAAACACAAGTCAGTCAATTTAATGATTCACTGCCAGGAAAAATATCGGATTCAGGAAGCCACATGGCAAGAAAGGAAGATGTCGTTGCAGACTTAAAAAGCTTACTTGAGACAGACACGGAGCGAAGCAAGATGGTCCAGATTTGGGAGGTCTATAAAGAGATCGTTGAGCTGCAACAAGCAGGTATCCGGATGAAATATATTGAGGCTCGCCTCAATGAACGCGGCTTTGCCTTGAAGCCTGGCAACCTGACAAGCTACCTGTCCCAGATCAGAAAAAAGAAAGGAATTCAAAAAACGATAGCGGCCCAAAGGGAGGCGAACACGAAAAATTCAGAGCAGTGCACCACCCCGGCTGCACCGGTTTTGTTGAATAAGGGGAAACCGGCAGGTGTAGCGGCAACGCCAAAAAAACGAGCAGCAATTACATCCGACGATGTGAAAAACTCATTCTCGGAAATAAAAGACTTCTCTCGATACGATGATTAACCAAAGAAAATTTTAAGATGAAAAAAATTGTTTGTGTTTTGGCTCTTACGGGCAAAGTCGGTAAATCCACATTTGTCAATAATGTTCTGGCGCCTCGCATGCCTAACGCCAAAATTTACCGGCTTGAGACCATTAACCTGTCTGGCATGTCTGAAACCGAAGTCGTGAAAATGAAGGGACAGGATATTGTCAAGCTTCAAAATGAATTGGCCAAGGTCAATTCAGGAATTATCGATGTTGGAGCCTCGAACGTCGAAGCTTTTATGCTGGCATTGGCACAGCAACCAGGCGCGCACAGGGATTATGATTATTTTATAATTCCGATTGAAGCGACCGATAAAAAATCAGATGCAATTGATGAATTTTTATCCTTGGTTGAATTGTTGAATAAACAAGGTGTCGAGCCTGAGCGAATCAAAGTGCTTTTCAATAAATTGGCTGTGAATGATGACCTTGAATATGAAATGCGAAAAATCATCAAAGCCCATCAGATGGATGGTTTTTTTACCCTGGACAAGCGTGCGGTCATTCACAACTCCCCTGCCTTTGCAGCGTTGAGTGAGGTTAAAAAAACATTTTCAGTCATGTGTGGTGACACATCAGATTACCGCAGTGAATTCAGAGCAACGCCGATTGAAAATGAAGCACGGCGTCTTGAATTAACCAAATTAATGCGTGCTCAAAGTTCTGTCAAGCCTGTTCTGACAGAATTCGATACGGTGTTTGAAGTCTTGTTTGAAGAGAATTATTAATGGCACAACAGCTAACCGATTCTATTGCTTCCCAGATAATGGGAGAAATTGATGTTGTGACACGCAATATTGATAATCTGCAGGGTCGTATCGAATTTCAACTGAAGCATCAGGAATTTATTGGTTTCCAGATAGACGATACAAAAAAACAGTTCGCTTGCGCACTGACTAATCTGATTACCGAGGCTGAAGCACTCAAGGCAACTCAAGTCACATTGATTCAAGACCAATTGGCGGTATCAATGGTGCAGATTGAAGCGAAGACAAACGCCCAGATTAAGGTATTTGCAGCAGCGAGCAAAGAGATGTCAATAGAGGAAATTAATGCCATTGCAGACAGTACTCATCATGCGAGTCAAGTCGCTGTTGAGGGCGCACTCAAGGGGATCGAACGCAAGTTTGAAGAGGCGCTGGACAGCATCGCGGATGCCAATAAATCGTTCGCTAATATCAAAGACATGTTCATCAAGGATGTAAAGCAATGCGTAGAAGGCGCCGAAAAAGCCGTCAAAAAATATGACCTGGCGTTGCAAATAAGTGCATCCCAGCACCGACCAATTAGTACCTGGGAGTTTGTCTTGCTGGCCGTGTTGGCATCAACAATTAGTGCAGGTGGTTTGGTGCTTTACATGAGTCAGCGCGCAGCAGGTAAAGATGCTGGACAAGCAGCATTGGCAGCGCATGGCGCCAAATTTAAGGAGATTTATCCACAACTGGATGCAAAGACACAAGAAAAAATTATCAAACTTTGGAAATAAGTGGCTGTTTTTGATCGCCTCAATGATGAGGCACGGCTTATCACACTGATCTGTACTAGCCAGACATCATCACTACCAACATGTAAAAGGCGGCTCAGCCCTTCACGTCCTGAAATCTGGATAGCCATCTGGGCGCAATCCGCCCTCTTCCACAGCACTCAAAGTATTGGACACCCACGTATCTTTTGCCGCAAAAGTATGCCTCAACAGTAAGTTAACAACTTTTGGCTGAGTGCAATGCATAAAAAATTAGCCCTGCTAAAAACGTCATGATGAGCACAGACCTTGTGACAACGATGCTTTTTTCAAAACAAGGGCAGCAACATGTTTTGAATTTTTATCAGAAATAAACAATAGAAATTAAAGAAGTGACAAAAGTAGCCAGGCTACATGACACAACAAACTGTAAACTATGACAAAACAAATTGACTTTGAAAAAATCATCACTGATGGCTTGAATAACATTCCTGATGCTGATATTGATGAATATCAACTTATTGGTGGAACATTTGAAGTTTATGAAGACATTTCAGGACATGTATATTTTCACGCCGAAACGTTGAGGAGCAAGGGCTGGCTTGCAAAACAATTCCCTTCACTTGCCGAATTATTAAAACCTAAGTTTGACCATGGTGATTCAATGCAGATTGCATTCAGGACAGTGCATACATACGATTGCATGCTCAGCCCTGAGGAATTCAAGAAAAATTTGCTCCAAAATCTTCCAAAACTATTAGCTGAAATGTCAAGGATGAACATAGGACGGGTACTTGAAGATAGAGATTTATATAAAAATCTCATAAGTAATTACCTGAAACTGCGACGATGAGCGTGCAATGAGTGCTACATGCATTTCGTATTACTTTTTAATGTCGTTTTTTACATTTATGGGACCTCACAAATGTTTTTGAATGAGGCAGATGCAAGAGTTTTCATCTCGTTAATAAGTTAGCTTTAATACAGGAAGAATGCTTATTTTTCTATCCAGCTGCCTAACCGAATAGATATACCGATTTAAACGCCTTAAGCGACGTTTTTCGTTGGCGAGGATTCCCCAGCCAGCGATAGATTCCGAGAGGGCTGGTGGCCGTGAAAATGACCTGTGTGGTGATGAAGCCGGGTGCGCAGCTTGCGCATTACAAAGTGTCGAGCGTTGTCATTTCGATCATGATTTTTAGCCGTCTGGCCTGCTGGTTTGGCGGCGGCTTCGGGTGCTGGTACTGCTGGGCGTTCAGTCATCTCCTTTTTGCACAACAAAAAATCACTGCAATGAGTGGCTAAGGGGAGTCCTATTGGGGCGACCTTGCGCAGCATGGTCGAATTTAGTTTGCGAGACCGCTTTTTTCGTTTGTCTGGCTAGTTGCCCACAAAAACCAGCGCGCCAACTATAGAAAAACCATTCAGGAAAGACTATCGGGGGCACCACCTATAGGTTTACGAGGTCATGGCCGGCGTGCGGGCCGCTGTCACGGCTGCTTTGCAAGGTTCGGCCATCAAGGATGACGGCGCTGGGCTAGCCTTGGCGGCCTTGAGCGATCCGGATGATCGAGTGCATGTCGCTGACCATGCCTCAAAACAGCCCGCTTCGCTCCAGCGGCGAAACTGCTGGTAAACCATCGGCCAAGGTGGCAAATCATAGGGTAGCGTGCGCCACGCTGCCCCGGCCCGGATTAGCCAGCGCAGCGCGTTGAATACTTCGCGCAGGGCTCAAGCGCCGCAGGTGCGCATGTTCGTTAATCAAGCTAAGGTAACGCGCAACGAAGTTCCATTCTTCGTCGCTCCACATCGCGGGGATAGGGCTTCTGGGTCATTCGCAGGAATTAGGGATAACTTCGAAAAAATCAGCCCCGAATTCATAACACCCTCTAGCTGGGCTAGCTTCAAAAGGGTTTAACTTTTAATCAGAAAGTCATCTTTTGTGTAGCCTGCTGCCAGTTGAGCCGCCAGCCAGGCAGGCGATTTACCTCGTCCTGTCCAGGTTTTTCCGCTTTCATGGTCCTGGTATTTGGCCGCGACCACACCGCGTTTGTCATTGGCAGGGCGCTTGACGGATGAGCCTTTGCCTAAAAAGCCTAAATCTGCAGCAGTCAACCCGTGGGTTTTGATGAGTTCCTTGGCCGAAGCGATGGCCTGCATGCGTTCGCCTTTTCGCTCTTCATCGAGCTTTTTGCGCAATTCATTGACGATGGCTTCGGCTTCCTGGATTTGTTGCTGCAGTGTGGATGCTTGGGTCATGGTTATATTCGGTAGAAATGTAAAAACCTGATTGTACGCAGTGCTCACGACTCTGAATTAGAAAAATACTACCGATGGCCTCTGGGGAAATTTACTCGACTATAAACCTAAGATATTTCTTGAAAAATAACTATCTATTACATCTTTATTTCTGGCATTCTCGTTTCTCCCACTGCTTTTTTAAGTTGAAGTTTTCAGCATAACGAGAGGCGAGAGTAATTCTTAGCCATATAGTCACGGCTCTTACCGATGGCGGTCAACTGAACTTGAGTATCCTGCGCATTTTTCACTGCCTGGAGCTGACGCTTCTATCCTTCTGCGTTGGGAAGTGCTCGTCATCACCCCACTCGCGGTGCGCTCAATTTACATTCTTCTTGGAAGCAAGTTTCGCGGCCTTTTGGGCTTTTTCACGCTGGGCCGTGTAAAGCGCACGGATGTGGTCTGCTATGGCGCAGTAAGTCACGGCATTTTCTTCACTCGCATTTGTCGCATGGAGGAAAGCATGGAAATGCCGGTCGTTGACCCAGAACGTGCCTTCGGCCGAATAGTCATCGAGCGCATCGGCAAAGTTCTGCACGTCCTGCTCGGTGGCAAAGAAATCCGTGAAGAACGTGGCCGGTGTGCCCAGTCCGGCTTCCACCGCTGCGGTCAGGCTGTCGAGCATTTCGTTCATCATGGATTCGTCGAAATCCTCGCTGATGTTCTTGAATGGCGTGAGTTTTCTGGTCCGGGGGTCGTAGCCCCCTCGCCCCTCAAGCCGCTCCAGGAATTCGGGCAGTTCCGCCGCAGGCGTCTGGCTGTCGATACCGTCGTAGGAGATGGGCGTGAAACGGGGCTTGTAGGCAGCGACCATGGGGTCCTTGTTTGTAGGGTGGTGGAATGGGTCATGCGTCATGGGTCGCAAGGAGACCCGGGTGAGCGCCCATGACAGGTTGGGCAATTTGACCATGGCACCCGACATGGACGACTTTTCAATATGCCCGGATTCCTCAACATCCAACGGGATGCACCCGGGCCAGGGCCCAAAGTTACCCCTCCAAAGTGTTGCCTAGGCTGTGGATAACCGCCTGAACAACTGGCCAGAATGGCGTCAGCGTTGACGATGCCGGCGATGCTCAAAAAACAGGCAGATATGGTGGAGCGGCGAACCTGCGCATTCACGGCCGTTCTTCACGTTACCTGCGTCGCGTGGTGGGCGCCACATTCCTTGTCGTCAGGATGCCGTCCAACCCGGGCTTGCCGGGCTTTGTGTCATTTTCTGCCGACAAGGTACGCAACGCCTTCTGGCCCATAGCGCTCGGCGTGCGGCTCGCCCGCGAGCAGATGGAACACCTGGCCAGCCTGATAGGTCTGCTCGGCAAGTGCGGTTTTTATCCGCAATTCACCGCTGAGGATGAGCGCTTTCGCTTCGAACGGATGCGTGTGCATGACCAGGAACCCATCGGGCTCCCGCGTCACCGTCACCGCTTGCTCAAATCCTTCTGCGGCCAGGATGTGGCCAAATTCTTCGCGTTCCATTTTTCCTTGCCTCCACCGGTCCAGCGTGTCAGGTCCCTATAGTCCCAAGGTTTCTTCAACCATGAGTAAGGCAATTATTGCTTGCCGGACGCCAGGCTGTACCGCAAGGGCAAGACGGCAAGCGAGTTCATGGGCCACACGCTGAGCGACAACCGCCACGGCTTGATTGCCAGGGCCGTGGTGACGCGGGCAGATGGTTACGCCGAGCGCGAAGCGGCGAAAGTCATGATTCACGATGCCCGGCAAGCCTTGGCGGACGAGCAAGCCGCCATTACGCTGGGCGCGGACAAAGGCTATGACGCCAAAGAGTTCATCGAGGCATGCCTGGTGATGGGCGTCACGCCGCATGTGGCGCAAAACACCTCGGGCAGGCGCTTGGCGGTGCCCGATGAGATTGCCCAAAGTGAAGGCTATGCCGTCTCGCAGCAAAAGAGAAAGCTCATCGAGCAGGGCTTTGGCTGGGCCAAAACGGTGGGCCAGATTCGCCAGGTGATGGTGCGCGGCTTACAGCGGGTCGACCAGATGTTTGTGTTGACGATGGCTGCGTATAACTTGACGCGTATGCGCACGTTGGGACAAATCTGTCTGCAGGGGCAATAAAGGGATAAAAAAGGCGGACCGGTGTACTTTCGAGCCATCGGCAGCAGTTCAGAAAGGCACTGTAATTTCCAAATATGAAAGATAACCGCAAAAATAAACCACTTCGAGCCAGTTGCTGCGCGGGCGCAGTCAGTATTTCAGCGGCCTGCTATGGCCTGTTAACAAATAACTTGTTTAATTTCTAAAGCAATTTCATTGGAAAATTTTCTCTGAATTGCTCAAGTTATTTCGAAACGAGCCCTTACCTGCTGCCACACCTCAGCGGCAAGCTGCCGGCACTGACGCGGGACATCACCCTGGTGCCGGCTGGCCTGCAGGACAAAGTGGGCGACTACGGGGCGCTGGCGCTGGTGGCCTGATTTTTCTGGCGGTTTTCCCCGTCGCTGTAGCGCGAGGCTTCGATCGCCCGGTCCACGTCGTCGATCAGGTCTTCGATGTCTTCCAGGCCGACCGACAGGCGCACCAGCGCGTCGGGCAACCCAGCCTGCTGGCGCTGCGCGGGCGGGATAGCGGCGTGCGTCATCACCGTGGGCAGGCCGACCAGGGACTCGACGCCGCCCAGGCTCTCGGCCAGCGCGAACAGCCGGGTCTGGGTCGTGAAACGGATGTTGCGCTCCACCCCGCCTTGCAGTTCCAGCGAGATCATTCCGCCGTAGGCGCGCATCTGCCGGCTGGCGAGCGCGTGATGGGGGCTGGACTCCAGGCCGGGATAGCTAACCTGCCTGACCTCGGAGTGGGCTGCCAGGTGCTGCGCCAGTTGCAGCGCGTTGTCGCAATGCTGACGCATGCGCACCGGCAAGGTCTTGATGCCGCGCAGCACGAGGAAGCAGTCGAGCGGACCCGGCACCGCACCCACTGCGTTTTGCAGGAATTTGAGCTCCTGGTACAGCGCTTCATCCTTGACCACAAGCGCGCCGCCGATCACATCCGAGTGGCCGCCCAGGTACTTGGTGGTGCTGTGGATGACGATGTCCGCACCGAGCCGCAGCGGCTGCTGCAGGTAGGGCGAGGCGAAGGTGTTGTCGACCGCGAGCCTGGCCTGGTGTTCGTGCGCGAGTTCGGCGATGGCGGCAATGTCGCACACGGTGAGCATCGGGTTGCTCGGGGTTTCCAGCCAGATCAGCCGGGTTTGCGGGCGCAGCGCGGCGCCGATGGCGTCGAGCGACGTCGCGTCGACAAAGCTGGTCTGGATGCCGAAGCGCTCGAACACGCGCGTCATCAGCCGGTAGGTGCCGCCGTACAGGTCCTGACCGCACACCACATGGTCGCCGCTGCTGAGCGATTGCAGCACGGTGGACTCCGCCGCCAGGCCGCTGGCGAAAGCCAGGCCGTAAGCGCCGTCTTCCAGCGCCGCCAGGTTGGCCTCCAGCGCGCTGCGCGTGGGGTTGGCGGTGCGCGCGTAGTCGTAGCCCTTGTGGCGACCGGGCGCTTGCTGCACGAAGGTCGAGCTCAGGTACACCGGCGTCATGATCGCGCCGGTGCCGGGGTCCGGCGGCTGGCCGGCGTGAATGGCTTTGGTGGAAAAGCGCATGGCTTGCCTCGCTTGAGTTGAAGTCAATCTACGACTGGCCGCTGGCCGGTGGTGCCGCGTCGGGCGAGGTCTCCAGGTAACCATGCTCCCGCATCCAGTCGTCGTTGTAGAGCTTGCCCAGGTATTGGCGGCCGCCGTCGGGCAGCAGCACCACCACCTGGTCGTTCGGGCCCAGCGTTGAAGCCACCTGCAGCGCCGCCAGCATCGCGGCGCCCGAGGAGCCGCCGGCGAACAGGCCCTCGGCGCGGGCGAGCTGCCGCGCCATCACAAAGCTGTCCTTGTCGCTGACCTGGATCACATCGTCAATCACGCTCCAGTCCAGCGCCTTGGGGATGAAGTCTTCGCCTATGCCTTCGAGCTTGTAGACATGCGGCGGCACTGCCACCCCGCGGTGGAACAGGTCATGAAAGATCGAGCCCTGCGGATCGACGCCGATCACCCGGACCATGGCGTTTTGTTCCTTCAGGTAGCGGCCGGTGCCGCTGATGGTGCCGCAGGTGCCCATGCCGCAGACGAAATGGGTGACCAGGCCCCCGGTGTCGTTCCAGATTTCAGGGCCGGTGCTCGCGTAATGCGCCAGCGTGTTGTCCGGGTTGTCGTATTGATTGCACAGGAAGGCGCCGGGTAGGTCCTGCGCCAACTGCCGCGCCACCTGGATGTATCCCCGCGGATCGTCCGGTGGCACGTCGGTGGGGCAGACGACGACTTGCGCCCCCATGGCCCGCAGCATGTCGATCTTCTCGCTGGACTGCTTGTCGGCGATGGTGAACACCGTCTTGTAACCGCGCCCGGCGGCGAACAGCGCCAGGCCCATGCCGGTGTTGCCCGAGGTGCATTCCACGATGGTGGCGCCGGGGCCGATCTCGCCGCGCCGCTCGGCCTGCTGGATCATGTACAGGCCGATGCGGTCTTTCACCGAACCGCCCGGGTTCAGGAATTCCAGCTTGGCGTAGATGGCGCAAGGCAGGTGCCGGCTGAGTTGGTTCAGGCGCACCAGCGGTGTGTGGCCGATCGCGTCCAGGATGCTCTCATATCTCATGGCAACTCCCTTTGCGTGTTGCGACATGCATGAGCCCGGCTGGGGAAGTGGCACGGACTGTTCATTCACTGTAGCCGTTTCCCGCCGGTTCGTGAAGCCGCAGCCTTGTCCAGGACAGGCCCGGCTAGAACCACTCCACCATGCCCGACTGCAGGGCGTTCTGCGGGTTGGAGCCCGCATCGCGGATGCGCTGCAGCGCCTCCGGTGCGCTCAGGCCCAGGGCCTTGAGCACGCAGGCCGCTGCCGTGCCGGTGCGGCCCATGCCCGCTGCGCAATGCATCAGCACCACCTCGCCATGCCGCAGGGCCGCTGCAATCTGCGCTATGCCATGGCGAAAAGCCGGTTCATTGTCGGGCAGGCCGAAATTGCCCATGGGCAGATTCAGCCAGCGCCAGGCCAGGCTGCCTTGCACCACCGCCGCATGGTAGGCGGGTGACAACTCGGCCAGTTCCTCGCGCGACGTGAGGCAGACCAATTGGCTCAGCCTGGCCCGCTTGGCCTCAGTCACAAACGCGGCCCAGGGTTGCATGCGCCCGGGCATGGCGCAGAGCCACAGCGTGCCAGGCACATCCGGGGGAAGGGCGACGGGGCGAAAAGGCATGGCAAGCAGGGGATGGCTGCGCTGACATTGACGCAGCCGCCATGTTCCGCCCAGATGGCCTGGAGCGCAAGCGCTTACGGCTTTTGACCGATGTTGAATGGAAAATCAGTCCTGCTGGGCCAGCAGCACACGGGTGACGGCCAGCTGGTCTTCAACGCCCTGGAAGGCGGCCAGCACGGTTTGCCGGTAGCGCGCCACCGCCTGCGCATGCGCCGCTTCGCTGCCTTCGACGCGGGCGCGCGTGGCGCCGGCGTTGAACAGCGTTTGCGCCGCCGACAGGCCGAGCGACCAGACGCTGCTGGAGGCGCTGAACAGGTCGGCCACGCGGCTGGCGCCGAACCCGTACGAGGCGCCCAGCGGCAGGCTGGGGTAGTAGGCGCTGCGGGCGATGCCGATCTGTTCGCACGGCGGCTTCCTTGAAGGCGCTGACATCTAGCGTCGTGGGGCGCTGGTAGTCGGGGCCAACCCGCCCGCAGCCATTGATGACCTGATGAGAGGTTTCAAGAAGGTTCTCATCGAACGTGCCCTGGGGGCGGAAATGAGCCACCACCACCTAGGCTACCCGCCGGGTGCAACCAAGTCCGCCGAGTGGAGTTGACCCGTTTTCACGGACACCCGGTTGCGCAGCCTGATAGGGCGGTTTTTCAAACAAGCGGCACAGCAGCGGGCGCCGACAACCCGGGCCTGGCGCACAAGCTGTGCAGGGCATCTCCCCGCTGGATGCGCCCTGCCCACGCGACCCATGCGCTGAACCAAGGAACTTGTTGCAAGGTCACTCAGGCGCAGGGGTTGGATTTCTGCGCAAATGGCGTTAAATTGTTGATGTCTGCGTGCAGGTTTAGTGAACAGTTGGAGTGACATTTCACCCCTGCAGGAGTGGCTGCACTCACGTTGTCGATTTTGCGTCGATCCTTTCGTGGTCAGGCAGGCCTTACAGGAGAAAGACGATGTTGCAGAAATTTCCGATATACGCCTACATCCCGGCCAGCGACGTTTCCCGTGCTAGGGAGTTCTATGAAGGCAAGCTGGGCTTTGTGGCCAAGCAGGAGACAGCCGGTGGCGTGGTCTACGAGTGTGGCGCACACACGGCTTGCTTCTTGTACCCAACGCCGAACGCTGGAACGTCCCAGGCCAGCCAGGCGTTCTGGACGGTCGATGACGTCGACCGCGAAGTGACCGAACTCAAGGCGCGCGGCGTGGTGTTCGAGGACTACGACATGCTTGGTGAGAAAAGCGCAAGCGGCGCCATTACTGCGGGTGGCGCGAAGGCCGCATGGTTCAAGGACACCGAGGGAAACATCATGGCGCTGGTGCAGAGCCTTTGATTGCTTTCAGGCGCGAATCACTGCCCGGTGCACGTGGCAGCAGGACTGCGCCTGATATAAGAAGGCCCTTTACCCGATGGCATTTGTTTCATCAGCATAACGTCCGAGGAGCCCGTCAAGCGACAAAAAATGACATGTTGCCCACGTTCACCTTCCGCCGGATGAAGCGGTCTGACTTCAAGTTGCTCGGTCGCTGGCTCACCCAACCCCATGTGCAACGCTGGTGGCATGACGATCCTTCTCCAGCGAGCATTGCGCAGGTCTATGGCCCTTGTATTGATGGAACCGAGCCCTGCCGTTCAGACAAGTAAATTTGACCCTTGAATTGGGGTCGATATTGCGCAAAAACCACCCATAGCGACAATTTCAGCCGATCGAACTGCAAGCAATTCTGACCCTTGCTGGAGGTTTCAAGCAACTTTGACCCGTGATGGCGCCCGGGCCTGGGTGCGCAAAGGCCAGACCGCACGGTTTCACCTCTGTTGGGGGCGTTTTGTGCCAGCTGAAAGGCCTTCGATGGGTTAGATTAAAAGTAGGGCCAGATTTACTTGCAAACTGAGGTCAAATTTAGTTGTATGAACGGCTGATCGAGGACTGGCGCGCCTGAAACCAGCCCACTGCCCTAAGATAAGGGCCAAAACCTATGGCCTTCTCTTGCTTTGGTCCCCCTGTCTTACCTCTCCCCCCGCTTGAGGCGAGAGGAAGATGAGAGGAGATATAGGTTCTTTAAGTAGGAGGTTATGTTGATTACATTTGCAATGTGACCGTGCAAAGAATCCTAAGCTCAATACGCCCCTGTTCGGGTTGGTGTGGTGTGGTGCCCGTTTTACAAGGTGCGCATGCTCTTAGCCTGGCTGATCGCCAGTAGCAACCGCATCAAACCAGTTTTCAAGCAAGCTGATCTCGTGCTGCTGCGCATCGGCCATTGGAAACGGAAGCGACGTGCTGATGCCCGTTGGATGACGTGCAAACTTCAAGAAGGGGTGGCGGTGGTTTAAGTACATCAAGTGCTCGTCCAGCCGCCGCTCGTCGCTGATCCCCTTTTCTCGTTTGATGAGAGGAAACCGGGTCTGGAACTCAGCTCGCGGCAGGGTCATCATCAGGCAGCGCGTTTGCACCGACTGGGGCAGCATGGTTTGCCAGCGTCCTTCGCCAGTGGCCAGCGCATACTCTCGGCGCGGCCGCTGCCTGCCCGCTAGGGCCGTGGCGGGGAGCGCTTTCAATGTTGCGCTGATCGACAGGTCGTTTCTGCGCAGGTCTTGATGCGTACCAAAAACGCTCTGCTCCAGCTGGTCAGAGCAGTCACGCAACTGCTGGAAGACCATCAAGATCTCTTCGGTAGCGAGCATGTCGATGACGCCATGGCGGATCAGGACGGGCAAATCGGCCTTCATATGCACATAGAACCAGCTATGAGGCTCGTCGGGATTAAGAGCGAGTTTCACCAAGGGATACGTCGCTTCGAGCGTGTTGAAGGCCGCGCACAATGCCTGGTAGCCTACTTGCTCCAGGTTTGCCCGCGTCGCGAGTGGTGTCTGGAACGTCAGGTAATACGCGGTTTGCCCGGCCAAGGCGGAAAAGCGCGCGGAAAACCCCTTGCTGATCAGGATGGGCTGGCGCCGCGTTCCGGATGCGCGCGCCAAGGCCGGATCGGCCAGAAACAGCGCGTTGCCGTGCTTGTCTCCGGGCTCAGGCTGATACAGGTCATGCCCTTCGAGCGCAAGCGCTATGCGGGCCTTGAGTTCGTCGCGTAATGAGCGTCCGTCCCTCATCGTAAAGACTGGGGATGCATCCCATGTGCAGGAAGCGAAGTCGAATTTGGCCGGATAAGGATCCGAATTCGTGTTCGCATGCGGCTGGCGCAGCGATGCCTTCCAGTCCACTGCCCTGGCGTCGACGTCGACGTCGATCGTACGGTCGAATTCACCGTGGATGCATTGGTCCATTTGCTGCTCGACCGCCAGTTTTTTCTGGATGAACGACGCGACTTGGTCCTCGTCGAACGAGCCTTCCAGGTAGGGATAGCCAATCCTGAGACTCCCTTCCGCACCCTGACGCAGTTGCTGATTGACGCAGCCGAACAGACGGTCCACCCGTCCGACGCGCTGTTCGTTGTCGCCCGGCGTCCATGCGATGCCGTAGTGATGCACCTGGCGGCACTGCAGATGCAGGTTGACGCCTTCCTGGAACACCGAGGTGGCAATCAATACGTTCGGAAAGAAGGGGCTGTTGAACCCCAGGATCAGGCGCTGGCGATTGCCCGATTGGCCGCTGGCATACCAAGCCGGATCCTGCAGTCCGGTCAGGGTGCGCCAATCTTTCTTCCAGTCGCCCAAGCCGTGATCGGTAATCTTCCCGCACAAGGTGTCGAAGCTGGCGAGCGCGTCGCGAAAATAACGCAGCATCAGCGAGTCGGCCATGCGCGCACTGGCGTAGCGCACAAACTCGGCATAGCGGCGCTGGACATTGCCAGCGCCCGCCGCGCGCGTTTCACGGGCGAAGCATTTGAACCAGCAGTACAGTTCGATCATCACCGGACTGGCGAACAGGAAGCCGGCATTCAGATAGTTGCCAAAGTTTTCCAGAATGCCCATGTCCTGAGCTTCCCATCGGGCCAGCTTGTCCCGCTCCGCCGCATTGAGGTGGGGATACATCAGGCCCCACGCAGTGTCGGCAGGCAGGTCGTAGGCGAGGGTGTCGGCGTCGCCATCGCCTCCCATGGTGGCTTGGCGTAGCACCTGGTTGAAGCGCCTGAAGCGCTGCTCCCGGGCTGGCGTCACGTAGTTATCTTTGAGGTCGCCTTTTCCCTTGCGGTAACTGGCATAGGTACCGATTTTGTAGTCCGACGCCGGCTCCATGAACAGGGCGAACAGCGACTCTGGCTTGCGAAAGCGCGTGCGCACGTTCGAGCAGTCGGTGCGCGGCACATCCCGGGCAGCGGCCTTCAGGTCCTTCTTGACCACGAACAGGTTGGCGACTTTCGAATTCAGGCTGGCATCTGCGTCCTCGACTGGGTCGTCGCCATCCTGGCCGGCCAACTCGGCGCTCTCGTCATCCTCGTCGCTGCCGCTGCCGTTCTGCAATTGCGCGCACAGTTGCGCGAAGCCGGCACGGCTCCAGTTGGCATCTTTCCATTTGAGCGCAAGCCCATCGTCCGGCGCCAGCCCCAGCGCTTCGAGGATCTTGGGAAGAAAGACATCGTCATAAGCCCGGTTGGTGCGCTGGGTCAGCTCGCGGACCGAGGGAATGCGGCGCACGAACACCAGGTGCTTGTCCAGATGCAAAGCCGCGTCGGATGGCTCGAACAGGCGCCGGTTGACGATCCGCTCGACCAGCGCGCTGTACTTGGGATGGGGCGGAAACTGCTTGAATACCTCGTGGTAGCGCTGCGACAGGGTGCGAAGCAATTGCGTATCCTGCGCTTGGCGGAAATCGTCGTGTCGCGCTTCCTCGGCATCGCCCTCGCCATCGTCCTTGGCGATCGCGGTGCCGGGCAAGTCGGAGCCGGCCGACTCGAACCCTTCCAGGTAGCCGTACATGGGCCGCCGCCCCGCTTCGCCCAGCTTGAGCTCGGTCACCAGCTTCTTCTGGTACATGGCAAAGAACAGCTCGCCGTTCGCGTCGTCCTTAAAACGTGCCGGCATGGCCAGTTCATGCCGATAGAAAAACTTGTTGTGATGGGCGCCGCGCTGGCCTTCCATCAGGCGCAGGCGGCGCAGCGCGTAGCGCCGCAACAAGGTCTGCGCCGAGTCTTCCCGGTTGACGTCCTGGAAATAATCGAGGATGTTGGCGACATCATGCAAGCCCGAATGGCTCGGCGTGGCGGTCAGCAGCAGGACTTTCTGGCCGAGCGGATCGTCCCCCTTGCCGAAGAATGCCCGCGCAGCATGCGCGCGCTGCGTCTTGCCTTGCGACTTGCGCAAGGCGTGCGCCTCGTCAACGATGATCAGGTCGAAGCCGTCCGGGCCAAGTTGGCCCTTGAGCTCGCCGCGCAGCGTGCGTGCCGCCGCAGCCGCCTTGGCGGCAAGGTCGCCGCCTGGGTTATCGCCGAGCAATCCGCTGAGCGAATGGGTGGTGGTCAGAAACACCCGCCCCCAATCCCGTTTAACTTCCTTTACCAAGATGCGCAGATTTCGACACAGTGCCATTGCATTGACCGGTCCGCCATCGGCGCCGTTGCGCACCACGTGGTCCCGTTCGCGGTAGTGGTGCAGCAAGAAGGCTTTGTACTCCCGCATCCAGTGCCGGCAGATATCCTGATTCGGAGCCATGATCAGGATCTTGGCGTCCGGCTTGGTCTTCCACAGCATGGCGATCACGCCGAGCGCCTGATAGGTCTTGCCCATGCCGACTTCGTCGGCCAATAGCGCTACCTCATTCTTGGCCAGCGTGTTCCACAGATAGGCGACGCCCTCGGCCTGGCGCGCCGCCATCGACTCGTCCTCGGCCCGGTAGGTCCAGGCCGCATCGGCCCCGTTGAAATTGATGTAGCTTGAGACCGTATCCGGTGTCAGCATGCCCCACTTACCCATATGCGCGGTCCTTCATGATCATGTCGATGTAGCGCGGGTCGGCACCCGCCGGCATGGCGCCGGGCTTCAGGCCCAGGCCCTTCCAGCGTGGCCCGCCCGCTTTCGTTCTTGTAAGCTGTCGATACTTTTTCTTGGCCAGCTCGCTTAGGCGATTGCCTTCGAGCTCCAGAAACCACTGGTAGACCGAACCGGCGTTGGCGCCGCCATCGGCGCCTGTGCTACGCAGCACAATTTTTTCCTGCAGCTCAGCAAGGCAGCCAGGGCGCGCAAACAGGCTGCGCTCCAATTGTTCGGCAGACTTGGCCGATGCGATCTCATCCGCAAATGTTTCCATTGCTTGGAACAACTTGAAATAACTGGACGAATGGAGGGTTGCTGGCACCAGCAGCAGTGCCTCGTCGCTATCATCGTCGGGGATCTCGCCGCGCAGCACCGTGCTGCCTCCAGTGCAGTTGCCACTCCGATTCGGA
Organism: Polaromonas hydrogenivorans; assembly: GCF_040105105.1. GTDB lineage: Bacteria > Pseudomonadota > Gammaproteobacteria > Burkholderiales > Burkholderiaceae_C > Polaromonas > Polaromonas hydrogenivorans. Next base: position 159,597 of record NZ_CP157679.1, read on the forward strand.
ATGCGGCTGTCGAGCAATTCGTCGAGCGAGGCATAGCCCTCGGCGCGACGATGGAGCAGGCCAGTCTGGTTGATGAACCCCTGGTAGACCTCGTTCGCGCCGTTCAGCACGACAAAGTAATGGTTGATCAACAGATGTTTCGGATCGGGAACCTCAATAGCCTCGGGCGTTTTTTTCCTGGCCGGAATTGGCCGGTCCGCGACATCGGGCAGCTTGAGTACATAGCCGTCTTGCCGTGGCTTTACCCAGTCGATGCCCACGGTGTAGGTTTGCTGCTCCCAGTCGAAGCTGACGGCGATATCGAAAGGCAACTCCTCGGGCACCTCAAGCTTAATATCGTCCAGTACCGCTTTGCTGGCAAAGTGGGACGGCTTGATGACGATAGCCTTGCCAAGAACACTGCTGATGCGCGCAGGCTGGCGCAAGAGGATTCCCGCCTCGACGTTGTTGGGGTTGATCCCGCCTGGGCTGGGCGCAAGGATATTGCTGCCTGGACCGGTACAGTTCCACGAGCCGATCGCCAGTTGAGCTGGCGTCATCCAGACCTTCGCATGACACAGTTCCGATCGCGGGTGCCGCTTGACGTCATTCGGATGAAAGCTCAGCAAGCCATTATCGAGCTCCTGCCGCAGGCTGTCGCGCCACGGCGTGCGGATGATGCCGCCGTCCAGCAGATCGGGGACGATGCGTATCTTCAAATTGGGCAGCTGACGTGACTCGCGCAGGTCCGACAGAAAGGCCGGCAGATCGGCCGCAAAATACGGCGACCAGATTGCCAGTTGCGTCGGCGACTCGCCGTCAGGCAATAAGCGCTCCAAAAACGTGCGCCGGTCAAAGCTATGCAGGAATTCCCACTCCGCGTCGTCGCCCCAGAATTCCTTGCCAAGGCTGACTGGGCGCACATCGCTGCACGCGGCAAACAGCGGCTTGAAAAAGGCTTTGATCTGGTTCGACTGTTCCGCCGTGGCCACGCTGCGAAACAGCATCGCCTCCTGGTTGCGCCCCCAGCCGCCTACCGTGAGGTTCGCGCTGCCGGCCCCCAGCACCGCCCTGCCATCCTGGCCTTCGAGATAGATAACCTTGGGATGAAACAGGCTGCGATCGGAAAAACGGCCGATCTGGCGCGGCGTAATGGCGTTCACTTCGATCGCGGTCCGCTTGCGGTCCGAGCGATAGATCATGCGCTTATCGGCAAAAATGCGAATCTCAATCTTGCGCTCCTGAAGTTCGAGCTGGAGCGCTTCGAAGTCCAGCCGCCCGGTCGGCAGCTTGGTTTCCCCCACCAGGATGGGCAGTAGGTAGGTTTCGACGAATTCGATACTCAAATTGAATGAGGTGAGCCACACCCGTTTCAGCGGACCCAGCTCGGCCACTTGGCGCTTGAGTTCCTCAAGTAGTTTCATGATTGCGTACCCTTAAAGCCGCGCGCAAGGTTGGCGAATTGTGGGATGTAGTATTGGTTTGCCCAGTACGTCCCCGTGCGCCGCTCGACGGCAGGCGCGGCCGGGCGCGGGACGAAAACTTTCACCCTTCCCTCGCCATCCGTTGCCAGCCACGAGGTCTGGCCTCGCGCAGCCATCACGTTCTTGTGGTAGTCCAGCAGCAGCGCGATTTGCTCATGCATGTTGCCCCCTGCATCCAGCTTGATCAGGCGCTTTAGCCTAATCAAGGCGGTTCCGGCGAGCGCAGCGCACAAGACGGTGTCGGTTTTCAAGATGGCGGCGCGGCGAGCCAGAGTTGCATCGTCGCGCTTGTACCGGCGCCAAGCGGTAACGATGTCATCGATGCTCTGGCTCTGTTTCGACAGCATCAGCGTAAACAGCAAATCCAGATCGGTCAGGAATGGCTCGACTGCCAGCACATGCTCCAACTGCAGGCGATCGGCTTGCTGGCCGGCCTCTTGGCACAACGCCAGCGCGCGTGGGAAAACCCCGCTGGCCGACACCTCATTGCCCTGCTCAATATCATCGTTGAGCACGGACAGGATGGCGCCGGCCGCGCCGCGGTCCAGGTCAGTTACGCGCAGCCAGTAATCGCGAGCATAGCTGCCTACTGATCCGGGGCTGGCGAACGCTGTCACGTAGCCACGCTTGAGTGCGGTGTCGACTTCGGAAAATAGCAGCGAAGGCGTCTTGCCTTCATGCGCCAGCAGCTGCTTGAAGTGGGCCAGCAGCGACGTTTCCAGTTTCTTCAATGGCGCTTGCGCACCGATGAATGCTTGCGCCTCCTGCCACAACGACGTCGCGCGTGCCCCGCCGTCATGGTACAGACGATCGAAAAAACCCATCTCAACCATCGGCGTCTTGTAACGCCCGCTCACACCGAGCAAAAGTTGACGCACTAGCAATTGGTCGTCCTTGCTGAACTTCAGTGGGGTGTCGCCGTCACCCACTTTCCAGCGGCGCCGCGCCTTGCTGATTCCAAAGATGCCGCCGGTCACCGCCCTGGGCACCCAGGCCTCGTCGGCGTTCTGCAGATGAGAAAAAACAAACAGGTTTTCCAGATGAATCAGGCAAACCTGTTTGAATGCCAGGCTTTCTTTCGTCGAGTAGGCTTTCATCAATGCCGGTGACAACATGATCGACTCGTCGCTAACCATGCGCCGAATGACGTGATGGTGGAACAGGTTCAGCGTATAACTGCGTACGTCATTTGAAATGGAGCTGATCCGGTTCCGAAATATCTTCTGGCCGAACGCGGACCAGATTGTCAGCAATCCAAGCGGATCGAGATTGATATCGCCGGCTATGTTGTCGTCATATTCGGTAAACAGATTTTTGAGATTCATATACTTCTTGCGAGGTGGATAGCGCGCACGTGATTAACTGTGGGCAGCGCTTCTAGCAGCGAGGGAAAGCCTGCCATACGCCGGCCAGGGTAGCAAAGCGCCAAGTCACGCAAGGTACGCTTACCCAAGTAGGAGGCCTGAAGGAAATACCGGTCGCCTTTTCACTTCAGTGGCAAGAAAGCAAAACGCTCGTTGAACTCGCTCTGGATGGTGTGAGATGTACGGCGGACTCCTCGGCCAGCACCTGCGTGTAGAGCCTGTTGCCCTGATTGAGCTTGTCCAGGGTCTGGGCCAGCCGGTAATCGAGCGTGTCGAGGGAAGCTGAAGGAGCAGGCATAGGGGCACATCATCAGTTCGGATGAACCTTACACTTGTGACTTATTGTTTCTATCGCGCCATCTTAAGCGGTGCGCTGGACAGGCCATGTCGTTTTGAAAAATAAGTATTGGGCTTTTTCATGCACTGCCATGGGTTGCTGTCATCAACTTCATTTGATTGGTTCCAATGGGATTGAACTCTCACTATGCCATCGCCTGAACTCACAGGTGGTGCCGGATTTACCTTCGAGGACGCCGTGGCGGCCTGTTACCTCGCGGCCCTCGTCGGCGCTACGACGGCGCCGGGTCTCGGTTCGCGAGTAGTCCAGCGCGTCGCGCAACAGCAGGCGGAGGCCGGCGAGCCCCTGGATGACGTTATCGTCGATGCACTCGCACCGGCAGACGACTCTCTGATGCGGCTGTCCCTCCAGGTCAAGCGATCGTTCACAGTCTCGGACGCGGCCAGCAACACTGACTTTCGGGAGGTGATCCAGCGCAGCTGGCAGACCTTGCAGAAGCCGGATTTTCGTGAGCACGTCGATCGGGTGGGGGCCGCTACAGGAACCATTTCCGACGAGGCCTTTCGCAACTTCACCACCGTGTGCGAATGGGCGCGCGCGTCCGAATCGCCCGCCTCTTTCCTTCAGCGGTTCGGAGATAGTGGTGGCGCCTCGCAGTCGCACCGAGCGGTCGTCGACGCCGTGCGCAACTGCGCATTAGGAGACGCACGCCCGCTGCCGGGTGACGCCGTGTATCGGCTGTTCTCGCACCTAATCCTCATCAAGTTTGATCTGTTACATGAGGGCTCGACTACCGAGGCAGACGTCCTGGCCAGCTTGCAACGCGCGCTGGCTGCCGGCCAGCAGGGGCGAGCGGAGGAGTTGTGGCGCCAGTTGCGACAACTCGCACGCGATGGGTCGGGCCGCAGGGAGGAGTTCAGCCGTGCCTCGGTTTTGCGGCGCTTGTCCTGCGGCGTCCGTTTCATTGGGTCACCAGCCCTGGCCGGCGACCTCCACGTGCTGCGGGAGAGCAGTCGCCATTGGCTGGCACAGCAGCCCAACGACATTGGCGGCGCGCAAGTCGATCGGACTGATCTGCGGGCGAAGCTCGTCGCCGAGATGGTGCGCCACCGGTTGACGCTGATCAAAGGTCTGCCAGGCACTGGCAAGACGGTCCTGCTGCATGACCTGCTCGCCCGGTATTCTGCGGGCGGGACCACGCTGCTGTTGACGGCAAACCGTCTTTCAGGGCGCAGCTGGGCTGAAAACGCGGTCGCGATGGGGTTGTCTACCGTCGCCATCGAGCCGCTCCTGGTTGAAGTCGCGGCAACGGGCCACGCGGTGTTGTTCATCGATGGCCTGGACCGCATCGTTCCAGAGCAGCGAGCCGTCATCACGGACGTGCTGGGCCAGATCCTCGACAGCCCGGCACTGAGCGAGTGGAAAATCGTCGCAACTGCGCGGGACGCGGGGATCGAGCCCCTGCGCAACTGGGTACCACCCGCGTTGATCTCCGGCAGCGGCGTTGGCTACATCGATGTCGAGAACCTGTCGGACGCTGAAGCGACTGGTCTTGCCGCGACGCTGCCCGCGCTGCGGCCCTTGCTGACAGGTGGCGACGAGAGGGTGCGCGCCCTCGCCCGCCGCCCATTCTTCGCCTCGGTCCTGGCCCGCGGATTCTCCAGCGCGTCTTACCCCGCCGGGTTCGTGCCGCATTCTGAAGTCGACCTGATCAACGCGTGGTGGTTGCGCGGCGGCCACGACGCGCAAGACACACAGACCCTGGCACGGCAACGGGCGTTGATCGAACTCGCACAACGCAGCGCGCCTGATCTCGGCCGCAACGTGCGAATTCGCGACCTGTCGCCGGCTACGCAAGCCGTCCTTCCGGTGCTACAGCAGGACGGGCTTGTCCAGCAAGTCCGGTCCGGACTGACAGCGCAGTTCGCTCACGACATCTTCTTCGAATGGGCGTTTCTGCACTTGCTCCTGGACGAGGGTGAGAACTGGATCGCCGCCTTGACCGGCGCCGGCGAGCCACCCGCGCTGGCGCGTGTCGTCGAACTACTGTCGCAGGCGACCTATGTCGAGTCGGTGCAGTGGGGGCAATACCTGAGAGCGCTCGAGGCGCCAGCCCTGAGGCCGCAATGGTTGAGGGCTTGGCTCATCGCTCCGGTCTACACGCCCGATTTCAACGAGCATGCCGAGACCTTCACCGCGACGCTCGCGGCGGAAGACCACCGACTGCTTGGCAAGCTGCTGGTGTGGATGCGAGCCGAGAAGACAACGCCAAACCCTTCTGTTCTGTCGGGCCAGCTGAATGGCGAAGTCCTGACGTCGGCCGACCGGATTCGAATCGCCGACCTGCTGGGTTGGCCGTCGGACTTCGGTGCCTGGGCTCGCCTGCTCACTTGGGCACTCGACCACATCGCCAAAATCCCAGACGATTGCCTGGCCGATCTTGTGGCGCTTTTCCAGACATGGCAAGTGCCGTTGATGGACCTGCCGAACCCGGTCTCCCGTCGGATCGTTGAGCAATGTGCGACTTGGCTGCATGCGATCGAGGAGGCCCTGCAGTCGCCCCGATGGCGGTCAGCTGGTGAGGCGGAACCAGCCAAGCCAGCACCGCGTGTTCCCTCCGGTGTTGATTCGGAGTTGAGGTTTCTCGTGCTGCGCGCGGCACGCAGTTTTCCTGGGGTGGTTGCCGCATACCTGGTCAAAATCGAGCCGATCGAAGGATTCCAGGAGTCTTCGTTCCACGAAATAATGTCCCAAACGCCCCTGCTTGCGCAGACGCATCCCGAGCTGCTTTCACAGATCGCCCGCAGGAGTTTCATGAACGAGCTGCCGGATGACCTGGAGGCCAGGCTGAGGCGGGAGTCAAAGGAGCGCTCGAGCCGTATCGCTAAAATCAGGGCCAAGCCGGAGGAGCAGCGCACGCGCCGGGAAAAACTGGCCCTTGAGCACCTTCCGATGTCGATCATGGGGGGCAGTTCCCTTTCGTCTCACGACTGGAACCGGCTATCGATCGGCGCGGACTTCCAAGGCTACTTTCCGGCGTCCCCGCTACGCGAACCGTTCCACTCTTTGTTGACCCAAGCGCCGGCGATCGGCCACGCCCTGGTGCGCGAGCTCGCGCACCACGCCACGCTTGCCTGGCGCCAGCTGCATCATCACCTCGGAAGCCGGCTTACACCTATGCCGCTGGTGCTGGAGTTTCCATGGGGCCGCCAGGAGTTCTGGGGCAGCGCCCTTCACTACACATGGTCGCGTGGCCATGGCGGACCCAAGGCGCTGCAGTGCGCGATGATGGCCCTCGAGCGCTGGGCCCTGGCGCAGTTGGAATCGGGCCGGCCCGCCGGCGAGGTGTTGCAGGAGCTTCTGGAGGGGCATTCAAGCATCGCCGTTCTGGGTGTGGCGGTGCTCGTTGCTTTGCAATCGAGCGAGGTTTCGAGCGCGACCTTGCCCTTAGTGGGCAGCCAGCGGCTGTGGCGCCTGGATTTGGAGCGCAGCCTGCAGGAGGGACAGCTTCAGGCGGGGGGCCTCATGGGGTTCGACAGCAACGACATGCACCGCAAGGCGGTCATCGAAGCCGGAAGCCTGGCCGCGCGAAGCCTGGAAATCCGCTCGCTTGTCATCTTCTTTGCCCTTGGGTCAGACGCGGAACTACGCGCGGCGTGCCGGGCTGCACTTGAGCGCTTCCCTAGCCAGCTGGAACTCGAATACGAGGAAGAAGCGCAGAGCGAGGGACACATGGCGGAACTGCGCCGCAACGCGGAGTTGTGGGCCGAGTTCGGCCGTCAAGAAAACTACGTGACCACCCCGATTCCCGGTCGGGACGACGTGGTTGGAATCGAGTTGCGCAGCGCGCGGCACGCCGCTCCGGAAATCCAGGCAGCACGCGAGCGCCACGAGGAAATTTCCCGCGAGTCGCAGCTGTGGCTGTGGGTGCAGAAGTGCTTCGAGTCGGCGGCGCTGGCGCCGGAATTGTCGCCAGCCGAAGCCGTCAAGCGCGCGAAGGCAATGGCCGCGTCGGTCGCCGCAGGAACAGCGGCATCGCTGATGCCTGACCATGCGGTGGCGCATGGCTGCATCGCCGGCACTGCCGCGGCGGTAATCTGCTTGGAGGAGCCGGGCAAGGACGCCGCCTGGGCGCGCTCCACGTTGGATTCCTACCGGGGTCAAGCGGAGACACCCAGGGACGACATCAGGGCCGGGTCCCGGATTCCGTGGCACCCCAAGATATTTGTGGCTCGGGCGCTGGCAACCGATCTCAGAAACGGCTGCGGTGATGCGGCCGATCGCGAGGCGCTTTACCGCTTGGTGGCCCATCCCTTGGAGGTGGTCTCGCTGGAGGCGCTGGAAGGTGTTCGCAGTTGCTGGGAGTGGGATCCGCATTTCGCATGGTGCGGGTTTAATCTGGGACTTCGCCTTGCGCAATACAGGCGAGCGCCGGATGGGCACAGGCTTGATCCGGCCATCCGCAGCCGCATCGAAGAGGAGCGCAGGACTGGCGCAGTGTCCGAAGCGCTGTGTGAGTTGACGTCTACCGACGGTTTTCCATCGTGGGCACGGCCCATGCCGTCCTGGACACAAGAGACGCCGGATACCCGAGACCGGCATTGGCACGTCGAAGAAGATGGGTGGCGCAGGTCGGACGACATCTGGATCAGCGATTTTGCGTCGGCTGTGCTGCAGCGCGTCCCTGCCGAAGCCGTCATGCGTAGTCCGGCGAGGGATCGCTACGTCGAGGCCCTGGAAGCGTTCGTGGACTGGACCTTGGACACGCTGAATCCGGCGTGGCGGTCCGAGCGGCGTCGGGGACGGGAGCGGGATGGTGCTGACCAGCTTCAATGGCAACGCCAGTTGGGGCGCCTGCTGGCGGGTGTGGCAGAGTGGCTTCCCGAAGCGGAGTTTCGTGACAGGCTGCTGGCCGCCATCTTGGACCAGCCCGACGAGATCGCGATGCGCATGCTCGCCCCGTTCACGGGTGCCTTGGCTGCCTCGGGCGTCCTGGATGCGCCCCAGATGGACCCGCGCGTCCTCGGTCTGTTGGAGGTGGCCCTTGACCGGATGCTGGAGCACCGCGACTTTCACAGATCCCGCTACAGCGATGGAAGGCTCAGTGGCTTCGACCTGCCCGAGTTAATCAAGACGCTACTATTTGTAGCCGTCGAGGGCGCGAACGGCGCCATACGGTTTGCCAATGCGCGCTGGGGCGACTTGCCGCAAGTTCTGCCGCTGGTGGACAAGCTCATCCGTCAGGGAGGCTGGATACCCTACGTGGCGGACCAGTTTGTCAAGCTGTGCGAGCAGGCCGGTGGCAACTATCCTGCGGAGGCGTTTGCTGATTTGATGCTGGCGCAAATAATTGACGGACGATTGCCTTCCGGATGGAAGGGCACGCACATCCCGGCGGCGGTCGCCAGGTTGGTCCAGGCGCATGCGGATCGCCAGCACCCCTTGCCTACGATACTTGCCAGAAAGCTGCTGCATATCCTGGATGCCTTGGTGGATCTCGGGGACCGTCGCAGCGCTGCTCTGCAGCAGAGCGAATCCTTCCGTGGCGTGCGCCTGCCTTCCCGCAGTTGAGTCGGCAGCTTGGCTAAGCGAGCACCCGTGAGTGCCGCAGGCACGCTTGGTTGGAAGTGAAGTTGCCCCGTTTCCACGGGCGCATTGGCAATATACGCTGGCTGAGCAGGTATAGCCTGGTCGGCCAGCGTCAGGGGCGCCAAGCCTGCTCGGCGGATGAAGCAAATGCAGGCTTACAGGAGCGCCTAGTGTTCCCGGCAATACGCCAGCCCACCAAACCGCTGGGCGTTGTTCCAGCAAAACTTGCCTTCGGGAAAGCTGATCTTGACCGCGCAGCGCGCACACCAGGCGTTTGGCCGGCTCTGCGGACGGCCCGATCACGGCAGGCGGCGGTGGCGCCGGGGTCTGGGCTCGGGCGGGCGCGGTGAATGGAGGCGCTGGCGCCGACAACGCAGGCGCTGGCATCACTGCTTTGCCCGGTGCGTGGCCGCATGAAGTCGGGCAGCTCGAGCCAGTCGGCTGGCCGGTGCTGCCTTTTCTGCCGAGAAAAGGCACCGCGAAGCCGCCGCGTCGCCCGCGCCATTTATTGCGTTATCGACTCGGCTTGAACTCGAAATAGGCTTCAGCCGATTCGCCCAGCGTGCGAAAGCCGGCCTGCCGGGCCAGGTCGCACGCCTTTTGCCATTGGGTCGCCAGGACGACCTCGGCCTTGTCCAGCTGATCGTTGCCGCTTTCGCTCACGCCGAGCCAGGCGCGGTAGGCGGGCAAGACGTCATCGGGCCCGCCCAGCGCCTTTTCCAGCGCGCGGCGGTACTGGTCCTCGGCTTTGACGCGCACGTCTTGCGGAATCTCCGGAAAATCCTCGAGGGTGATGGTGTAGCGCATACCCGCCAGTATGCCGCCGAGCCGGGTCATGCGCATCGTGCGCGCCTTCAAAAGTCGTCGGGAGTGCCTTTGGCTGATGCGGGCCAGCGGGCATGCACAATCGCAGCCCATGCCTATTGATCAGATTGCCATTGCCCTGTTCGGCGCGCTCGCCGCCTGGCTTTCCCAGGAAAGCCGCGAGGCCTGCAGGCGCTGGGCCTCCCATCTTTGGCATGCTGGGCCAGGCGCTTCTGGTTCTATACCTCCTGGCAAGCTGGGCAGTGGCGCATCTTTGCCGTGTCGGTGTTCTGCGCCGTTGCATGGATGTAGGGGCTGTGGCTGCACTGGCTGGCGCCGCACCTTGATCAGCCAGCAGCCAGCAGCCAGCCCTGCTACTGCGCCTTCGGCAGCAAGAAAGACACCACGCGCGGAAAATTAATGCGCAACCGACATGCAAGGTAAGCCAAGGCTACCGGGCAAGGCGGAGGCGGTCGAGCACTGCATTGCGATCATCCGACGGCACCTGTGAACATAATTAAAGCTAGCGGAAGATAGCCGATAGGCCATTGCGCCTTCAGCGGTCAGGCTTCGATTGACAGGCTTAAGGCAAAACGGTGTGCGCTCCAGGTGCGGCCCTTGAACACGGGGCCACCATGGAGGTCGAACCGCCGGCGGAACTGAAAGGGCGTCCCCTTTTCCAGGGACACGGGATGATGGGTTTACTCGATGCGAACGATCCGCAGCTGCGTCGCGTCCACTTCTTCGGTACCGGTGGCGTAGGCCACCAGCACCGAGTCGGGGCGCTTGGCCCGCCGGTCCACGACCAACCTGCCGCTCGGCCCATTGCCCGCGGCCACGATGAACACGGGCGCGCTGGCTGGGAGCAGCTGGGCCAATCCCGGCCGGGTGGCGGCCCTGGGCCTGGCCTGGGCCGGCAAGCCTTCGGACGCGGGCGGCTCCTCGATGGGCGGGCGCTCTTTGGCCGGGGGTTCACGCACCGGGGGCGCTTTTTGCGGTTCGCCTTCTTGGTCGCCGCCTGGCAGCGACTGGCCGCTTTCCTGAACAGCCGCCGCCCGGGCGCGCTCGAGCACGATGCTGCCGGTCGGCTTGCCGGTGATGGCGCCAATGATGCGCCGGGCCTCGGTCACGCTGAGGAACGTGTCGGCATCGGGCAAGGCGGCGATCACCTCGGCCGGCGTCTTGCCCCACTGGCGAGACAGGTCATAAAGCGCGCGCATGTCGGCCGTGTCCAGGCGCGCGGCCAACTCGGGCGGCAGGTCCCCGGCCTGCCGAAAGGCCGTCACTTGGTAGTCCTTGAGCGCGCAGATGGCCGCGATCTGCCTGGTGGTCAAGCCTTCGCGGACCAGCCGGGCAATGGCGGTGGCCAGGTCGGAGTTGGAGAGGTCGGCGCGCTGCTGGTTCTCGATCAGCTGCGCGGCGAATTCGTTCGCACCGTTCACACCGGTCGGACGGACCACCGCCGGGATGTCGGTCACGCCGGCCAGCCGGGATGCCCGCAGGCGCCTCGCGCCAAAGGCCAGCACGTAGCGCCCGTTCACGGGCGGGCGGACCACGATGGGCTGCACCACGCCATGGGCCAGGATGCTCTGGGCCATGCTCTGGAGTTCCTCGTCGTCAAACACCGTCCTGGGCTGGTCGGGGTCCTCGTCGATGTCGGCCAGGGGAAGGCGCAGCGCCTCGCCTGGCGCCTCGCTGCTCGCCGCGCGCAGGCTGGCCAGCGTTGCCTCGGCAAGCCGGGGGCGGGCTTTGAGCGTGATCACGGGCCTGGGCGCGCGGTCCGCAAAGGGTAGGAAGGGGGAAATCGGTTCGTCAGTCATCATGGGTTGGATTTCATTTTATCGGTGGCCGCGGCACGGGCGCTGGCGATGTCCTGGCTGGCTTCTTTAGCGGACGCACCCTTCATGCGCCACACCGGCACGCCTTTGCTCGCGGCGCGCGCATCGCTGCCGCGTCTGGCCAGCGAATCCGGGAAACAGCCGCTGGCCGACCTGCCCGGCCAGCGCTTCGAACAACTTGTGCTCCCGGCGGCTCCTGCGGTCATCGCGATGAACCGATTGAAGCCGAGACGTTGAGGTTAAATTCCCCGGGGTCTGTTGATCCATCTTGCATGCCCAAAAAGTTTTTTCCACCTGTTGCACGGTGCAAAATTGCCCGGCCTTGCACCGTTCAACACATGCGGCTCCACCGCCTGGCGCAGAACCCTTGATGTCGGGCAGGAGTCATCCCATTCAAAAATGGACAAGTCGATGCAGGCAGCCCAGGCGCGTGGCCAGGAAATCGCGCACTGCCTGGGGTGAAGCCGGCACCTCAGCGCCGTGCACCCGGCGCACCAGCAGGTCGCGCAAGTCAAGGCATGAGACAGACAAGGAAGTGGAGGAAGTAGAGGAAGTAGAGCCTGACGATGCGCAGCATCGGCTCGCCTTCCCCTGCAGAAGAGGAAGTCTTGCCCATGACGCCGCGGCAGAGTCGGGATCAGGCGCTTGCGCTTTTCACGCCTTTCACGCTTTACCGCGCGGCAAGCACTGCAAACCTTCGCTGGATGCCTGGGCCCCCATTGTTTTGATCTGCCGGCATGCTGCGCGCCGCTGTTTTCAGCAACCATGCCCGCCTCAAACGCGATCGGGTCCGCTTGACGCTACAGCACACCGGAGCCCGGCCCCCTGCCGGCGAGAACCGGTCTACACCAGGCGATAGGCGCCTTTAGGGCCTTCCTTGATCGACCCGGCGGCCACCAGATTGCGCAGCGACCGGCCAATGGAGCCCAGCGGAATGCCGGTGGCCTGCGCCAGGCTGGCCTGCGTGACCACCCTGGCGCTTCGGCGGTCAAGCAGGCTTGTCAAGACTGCCATGACTTTCTCGTCGTTGGGGCTCAGGCGCGGCTTTTTGCCTTGGACCGCCTTCGATTTCCTGGCCGCGGCAGGCTTGACCACCGCCTCCTCGGCACTCGCCTTGTCCGGCCGCGGTGCGGCTCGCCCTCCATCGCCGCGTCCTCCGTCGCTGCCCAGGGCGATGAGCACGGGCAGGTCGGGCGAGGCCGCTTCGCTCGCCTGGGCATAAAGAGCCTTGAGCTGCTCCTCCATGGCCTGCAGCTCGTGCGCCATGCGGGCCAGTGAGAGCAGCTTTTTGTAGGCCGCGTCATTGTCCGGGCTGAACGGCTGGCTGGCCATCTGGGCCATGGCCCGGGCGCCGCCGGCTTGAACGTCGGCCGACACGGCCTGGTGCGCCTGGTACAAGCCCAGGCCGGCTTGCTGGATGGATTGAAGGGTCGAGGACGAAAGGGTCATGCAATCTCCGGGTAAGCATTCAATGAAGGGATCCGGGTGTGATTCTGACAGCACGCGGCCACTACACGATCAGCACCATGGAGCCGCCTGAATACGCCTGCTTGATGACGCGCACCGGCGCGCCCATGATGCTCGAAAGCGTCAACGTCGAGGGCGACATCAAAGGCCTGCTGTTCGAGGCGAGCGTCGAGCAGCGGTTTTGCAATCCCACGGACCAGAGCGTTGAAGTGGTCTACACCTTCCCCTGCCCTGGGGCACCGTCCTGCTGGGCATTGAAGTGCAACTGGGCAGCAAGCGCCTGAATGGCGCGGTGGTCGCCAAAAAATGGGCCCAGGCGCGCTATGAGGAGGCGCGGTCCGAAGACCAGGCCGCGCTCATGCGGGAGAAAAACCAGGATCTGAGCTACCCCCTGAACCTGGGCCACCTGGCCGCCCGGGAGCGCTGCGTCATCACGATGCGCTACGCGCAGACACTGCAGTTCGAGCAGCGCGGCTTGCGCCGGCATCCGTTCCTACGCCAAACACGTTCATCAACCGGCAACGCGACACCATCGCGAGTGCTTCGCCGGTTTCGGGGCAGGCGATCAGATAGTTGAAGTTGCGGTAGGCATTGCCGGTCCAGATGCGTTCGACAATCATGGTGGGCTCAAAGGGTGTGCTGTCAGATCATTGCGCGGCGCTTTTGCTCACGGTGCTGCTCGATCAGGCGGATCGTCGCCGCCACCCTGGCCATGTTCGGGTTCAGCTTGAGCGCTCGCTCAAGGCAGGACTGGGCGCGGTCGGGCTCACCCAGGGCCAGATATATCTGCCCGTAGCCCGCGAGCGCCCCGAAGTGGTTGCGGTTCCGCTTGAGAGCTTCGTCGCAGTCCTTCATCGACAGCTCATACTGGCCGAGCAGGTAGTAAACGATGGCGCGCTGGTTCCAGCCCTGCGCGAAGGCCGGCTTCCTGCGGATCACCTCGGAAAACGTGGTCAAAGCCTCGACCAGCTGCGACGCCGCCATCTGCTGGACGCCGCGCTGGAACAAAGCATCGATCGCGCGGTTGCCGGAACGGCTCCAGATCTGCCACAGTGCGGCTTCGGCGAGTTGGCGAACGGGCGCGTCATCGTCCCGCAGGCGGACCACGAGACGGTCGGCATCCGCCATGGCGCCGACTTCGCCCAGGCGCGCGATGGCAGCGCGCCGCACGGCAGGCTCGGGGTGTTCGATCGCCTTGAGCGCCTGCAGCCGTGTCGAAGGCGGGTCGGCCGCAGACAGCGGCTGCGAAAGCGTCATGATCATCAAAACGATACAAAGGCACAGTGCACGCAACATGATGCTCCTCCTATACGCCGTGGCTTGCGCCGGCAAATTAAGCCCTGGCGCCCGCCCGGCGCTGGCGCACGGACGCCGCCAGCTGCTCCAGCACGGCCACGGTCGCCTCCCAGCCGATGCAGGCGTCGGTGACGCTCTGCCCGTAGCGCAGGCCTTGGCGACCATCGACGATGTCCTGCCGGCCTTCGACCAGGTGGCTCTCAATCATGAGGCCGCAGATGCTGCTCGAGCCGCTGGCGATTTGCTGCGCGATATCGGCCGCCACGGCGGGCTGCCTGGAAAAGTCCTTGTTGCTGTTGCCGTGGCTGCAGTCGATCACCAGCCGCGCGGGCAAGCCGGCCTGGGACAGGCTCGCCGCAGCGCGGCTGACGCTGGCGGCGTCGTAGTTCGGCCCGTCACTGGCGCCGCGCAGCACCAGGTGGCCATCAGGGTTGCCGGTGGTCGTGATGACGATGGCCTTGCCTTCGAGCGAGATGGAGGGAAAGCGGTGCGACTGGACGGCCACATGGATGGCGTCGATGGCGGCGCCCACGCTGCCGTTGGTAGCGTTCTTGAAGCCCACGGGCGCCGAAAGGGCCGAAGCCATCTGCCGGTGCAGCGGGCTTTGCACCGTGCGGGCGCCGATCGCGCCCCAGGTGAGCAGTTCGGCGTAGTACTGCGGCGTCACCAGGTCCAGGATTTCAGAGGCCGCCGGCACGCCCAGCCGCGCGCATTCCAGCAGGATGCACCGCGCATGGCGCAGGCCCGCGCCAATGTCGCCCTGGCCGTCGAGTTCCGGGTCGTAGATCAAACCCTTCCAGCCCATGCGCGTGCGCGGTTTTTCGAAGTAGACGCGCATCACCAGCAGCAGCGAATCGTCCAGGCGCGGGGCCAGCGGGCGCAGCCGTGCAGCGTATTCCAGGGCCGACTCAGGCTCGTGGATCGAGCACGGGCCCACGATAACCAGCAGCCTGTCATCCAGACCGCGCAATATATTGCGGGTGGCAGCGCGCGAGGCGGCAATGAATGCGGCTTCGGCTTCGCCCGCTGGCAGTTCGCCCTGCAGCAGCCGGGGTTCCGGAAGCGGGTCGGCCTGGGCGATGTGGATGTCTGAGATTTGGGTGGACATGGCGTCTGCGTGATGGGGGCTGTTTTTCGCGGCATTCACCCCGTCCTGATCACCGAAATAAACTCGGTCCCGCTTTCCGGCAGCCAAACCTCCCCAGGCCGGCCCAGTATCTGGCGGATGTTAGCGGCGGGACGTGGCATGGGTAGCACACCGAACTTCTCGCTGCCCGGGTCGAAGCGCAGCATGGCGTTGTTGCTCCACTCTGCGGCCCAGACGATGTCCTGGTCGTCCACGTACACGGCGTACACATGCGGATCGGTTCCTGGCGCTTTCCAGGTGCGCCAACTGTTGGCCCCCATGCCCAGCGCCGGGTCGTGCATGGAGAGGTTGCCGCTGTTCCATTCGGCCACCCAGATGCGGCCACGGCTGTCGGACCAGACGCGGCGCGCGCCCTGGCGCTGCGTGGGTGGTTCTACGATGCGTGACATGCCGGTTTTTCGGTCGATTTGTGCAATGAACGACCCCGCCAGCGAGCACCACCACACGTCGCCCCTGGGAGTGGCGCATATGCCGTAGGGCCCGCGTCCGCGCGGTGACGCTTTCACGCTGACCAAGCCGGTGCGCACGGCCACTTTGCCAACGTAGCCACTTTGCCCGGTAAACCACAGGTCGCCGTCGCCATCAAAGGCGCAGGTGTTGAGGTTGGCATGGGGCGTTGCGGCAGGCAGGTGGAAAAGCCTCACCTCACGCGCTGGCCAGCTCACGCGCGCTATGGCGTTTTGCCCACCGTCGGTCAGCCAGGCCGCGCCGTCGGGTCCGGCAATGACGCCGTGCGGCGACGAAGCATCGCCTAAAGAAATCAGTTCCGGCTTGCCCGTGCGCGGGTCAAACCAGCCCAGGTGCCCGCTGCGCTGCGCAGAGAACCATACCCCGCCATCCGGCGCCGGTGCCAAGTCATGGATGCCGGTGGCACGCGGCGTGTTGAGCGGCCAGGACTGCAGACGCGCGGCATCCGGAGGCTGCGCGCGCCCGGCGCCGGGCCAGAGCAGAACGGCGGACAGCGCGCCCAGCGTGCTGCGGCGGCTGATGCGGGTCATCTGGGCGCTGTGGAACGAATGAGCGTTCATTGGCACGGCCATGGCAATACCTCTTTTGCGCGTTGGTGTTCGATGGTGCGGCTTCGGGCAGTTCATTTTGGCGGCAATGCAGGGTGCCCTGCAAGGGGGTTCTGCGCGTTGCCGGTTGATGAACGTGTTTGGAGCAGGAACGGATGCCAGCTCCTCAAACGGGACGGATTTTTCCTGCCTGCGAATCAAACTGCTCGGCAAAAGGCAGCTCGATACAGCCTTCGAGCAGGAGCTGACCCTTGCGGATCATGTGCATCAGCTCGATGCCGGCCAGGGCATTTTTGGCGGCTCGAAATGACTTGAAGTTCAGCATCGGTTTGGTGACCCGTTTGATGGCCCGATGGTCCTGGCGGGCGATGCTGTTGAGTGATGTTACGCAGACGTTTGTTTTTCAGCCTTGGAAGTGGGAAAGCCGCACCATGTTTTGGACAAGAGTCCGGCTCATTTGCCGGGCCTGCCGACATCAGTGCACCGTCACGGCAGGAACCATCTTCGACAAGACCCGTACATCGCTGAGGGTGGCTGTGCGCCAGCCCGATGTGCGAGCACATCGTCGTCGACAAGCTGCCGTTCACGCCGGTCGAGGAGGCGCTAGCCGAGTGGCTCGCCAGCCAGGGGCGCGACCCGTTTGCCGAACTGTCCGTGCCCCGCGCGGGTATGAAGCTGGCGCAGTGGGTCGGGCGCGGCGTGCGCACGGAGACGGACCGGGCAGTGATCACCGTGTGCGACACGCGCCTGGCGATGCTGGCCCGGGCTGCCGCCGTTTGCGCTGGTGCGCTGGTCATGCTTTGGGTCATCGGGCCGTTTGAACTGATGTCGAAGCATCGACCGCGCTGGTTTTCGTACAGCCATCACGGCATCGAGCACAGAACCGCAGAACCATTGGCGAGTACAGAGCATTTCGCCACCGAACTCTTGAACGCAGCCGGAACAGTATTGCGCCGCCGTTGCATGCCGATGCCGATGCCGATAATGTTTTAATTTCAGTCATCCGCCCAGATGCAGCACCGAGAACAAGGGCGCAGACATCAAGGAAAGATGCCGATAAAAGAAGTAGAAAAATCGTGTGACATCGGTCAGCTCAGTGAATCAGGCATGATTGTCCGGTTCCGACTTGATTCACGGTGCAGCGCAGCGGTGCTGACAGCCGCCAGGACACCGCCAGCGCAGCATTACACGCACGGACTTGACGGCCAGAACCGCTGTGATAAGGTCAAAGAAACCAGTAAACTGCCCTCCCCTGCCACGCATATTGCACTACTGCGGAGTTACCATCAACTGGACCGACTTCAACCGCGCCGCCGGGTCAGTACCAGATGATGCAAGCGTATTTGGTGTTATCTAACTTGCAGACCAACAACCTGGTCAATGCCGGCGGGTTACATGCTCTTTGTGTTGGCGTAATAGACCTCATCGATCAGGCTTCTTTAGAGGGTTCGTGAAACCATTCGTTTCCGTACTGGGCGATAGCGTAGGCTTCGACCATTTTGCTAACCAAAAAAGGTGACGCGGCCCAATTTCCTGCCTCAACTTTTCGCTTCGTGGAAGGAGTTGACAGGCCCGCAGTTCTCAAAGCTTCCAAAGCGGTTTCAGCATAAGGTTTTTGTTGGTCTTTGCTCAGACTCATCAACTCATCCTTGATTTCAGCCCTGCGACGTTCCTTGTGGCTTTGAGGCGCCTTGAGTTCATCGTTCAAAGTTTGTGGAGACACTTTGTTCACGTGATGTATGGACAGTGGTTTGTCGTGAACGTACTGATTTGTATCAGTAAGAACTGAACGCAAGTAAGCTATTTTGGAATCAACATTAGCCAGATCATCGCGAGCCAAACGCGCTTCTAGCCTCGAAAAGGCAACTTTAAGGACGTTTTCGTTTTGACCTTGAGTTATCAAGTTCGAGATATCGCCCAAAGAAAGTCCTAACCTTATCGCAATCTCGGCAATTTCAGAGCTCATTTTTGAAGGCGTACCAAGGTTACTGGAATCGTTGTCCTTAATGCTGCGTGATACCTTGAACTGAGCGGACGTCAATTTTCGACCAGTCTTTTTTTCTAATAGCTCAACAATCAGGTCAGATTTAAGATTGATTTCTTGGATGGCAGCATTGAGTGAATCGTCCTTAAATTTACTCCAGCCACGTGGTTTCGGCAGTTTTGTTATCGGATCAATTGGCGCGGCAGACTGTGATAAAGCACTAATCCACCAGTCCATGTCTTGCTCACTTGTTAAACCGCTTGGATTGTTCCTGTAACGACTTGCAATCTCGTACAGAGCAACTGCGGTGTAAGTCTTCAGTCTGGCTAATTGAGTAATGTCGATTGGGGTGAATCGGGATGGATCAACGATGACATCCATCAAACTGGGAGGAAAAGCCCACTCGACATAAATAACGCCTTTCCCAGCTTCCTTGGTAAAAGTCACCTCAGATAAAAGGCTCATACTTCTGAAAATTATTTCGCTGTTGGCGTCGGGTGCTTCCCAATCCAGTTCAACACGACGCATTTCGCGAAAGGATTTTTTACTCTGAGAAAGTAGGTTGGACTCACCGACTTCCACAGGATCAACAAGGTCACTCAATTTTGCTTTAAAACGAACAGGCAAGACTCCTAACCCATCTTTTTGAAATTGGGCAACTTGTCGTTGGGTCACGTTCAAGAGCACGTTGAAAAGCTTTCTGCTGATTGCAGTGAGCTTGCCAACTTTTGGCATCATTACTAAAGCACTGTTCGGTTTTTTGAACGTCAAACTTACGCTGGGCATGTCAATTTCCGCTGTTTTTATGTATCGGAATACTATCATCTATTCCGATAGTTGACAAGTTAGCATTTATAAAACAGGGGATACTTACCGAATCCATGGATTTCTTAACATCAATTTCAGTAGAACGTTGGCTAAGCTTCATCACGAATTTGACAAAAAAACAAGAGTTGGTATCAAAAAATGAGCGCGTCAGCATTCATTTTTGATCGAATGTGGCTGATGTTAAGTTTACTTAACGCTATTAAACGGGGGAGATTTCGCTATTAGATAGGGGATACAAAGTTATTAAACGGAGAGGAGTTCATGATAAAACAGGGGATAGTTAGTAAAAAAAATTGATCGTAACTTATTGATTTAATTGAAGAAAAATGATTTTCTTACAAGCTTAAAAGTATTAAAGACTTCTCTTAGATATCTATTGAAGACAGGCGATTTTTAAATCAGAAGACACGGGGACACCAAATCAAGTTGAGATTGCGAATTCAACAAGCAATCAAAGTGCGTTTTTCATGCATAGGATCTGTGGTGAGTATTGATGTTCATTGTGTAGAAACATAAAAATATTTTTAAGAATTAAGAAATTTCGTTACTTAAGCCTTGATCCGCTAAAATTAGAAAATACCGAAAGAAAAC